>JABGZB010000273.1 GCA_018674955.1 Verrucomicrobiota bacterium
CGTAAAAGAACCGATCGGCTGTCTTGATCGTGACGTTGATGGTCTTGTAGATATCGGGCACGTACTTCTGCTCAAGTTCGAGCTCAAGTTCTCCAACGGTTTTGCCGGCGGCTACAACGGGTTCCTTCAGGTATGGCGGACTCATGGTGCCATCCTCCCGAATGCGGCAACTGTACGGAATCGGAATCGTGCTCAGGCCGCTAAAAGTGATGGTGATTTGATTTCCGGGCTCAAGGCTGTCCGTAGAGTTTACGTGGAGGGGCACATCAACCGTCCTGGCGACCGGATTCACGGGCTGTGGACGCGTTGTCTCGCAACCAGTGACGATCAGCACAGTCGCAATCAATATACCTCTGCAAATAAATTTCATTAAGCTATCATCCAAACTCATTTTAAATTAACTCTCGAATTGAGTTTTCCTGCCCAATCAATACTTGGGCTTCTCGTCCTCCCCGCCGGTTTTAGCACTCGCCAGTAGCTTGGTTTCCTTTTTGCTCTTGGCGTCATCCTCGGCGGACCCCTCCTTGTCGAGGCTCTTGTAGTAGTTATCGTAATAATAACCGCTGTAATAGTAGTAGTAAGAATCTTGGGATATATTGATGTTGTTGAGCACAACTCCGACGAGGTCGCCGCCAACCTTGGTCACCATTTCCTTTGCCCGCTGGGTCATCATTTGCGGGTACTTGCGGTACTGCACCACCAGCACGCACATGTCCACCATGCTGGCTAAGACTGAGGCATCGCTCACGCCCATGATGGGTGGAGCGTCCAGGAAGACGTAGTCGTACCGGCTCTTCATGTCGATTACGAACTCCTTCATCTTGGCAGAACTAAGGATGCCCATGGAACTACTGGGGAGCTTGCCGCTGGGAATGAAATGGAGCGACGGTATTTCCGTGGTCTGGATGACCTCGTCGATGGTGACCTGTCCCAGGAGGTAATTGGTCAGGCCGATGTTGTTGGACACGTTCATGTAACGGTGCATCGAGGGCCGCCGTAGATCGGAGTCCACAATCAGGATTCGATCGCCCATCTGTGCGAAGACCACTGCCAAGTTGAACATGGTCGTTGTCTTGCCCTCACCCGCGCCACCGCTTACCACGGTGAACGTTGTTTGGGTCTCGCTCTTGCGCCCGGCAAAAAGAATATTGGTACGCAACACCCGGTACGCCTCCGCGTGGGGGCTTTCGTCACCTTCGGCCAAAAGTGATCCGACGTTTTGGGGAATGACACCAAGGACGGCCGCTCCAAGGGCGCGCTCGACGTCGTCAATAGTCTTCACGCTAGTATCAAGATACTCGATAAAGAACGCCAATCCGACGCCAAGAATCAGGCCGACCACAACTCCCAGCCCAATGTTCAGTGGTATATTCGGTCGGACTGCCTTCAAAGGTCTGTCTGCATTGTCGGTGATTTCCACGGTGGATTCCTTGGGTAGCGCCAAGTCCACTTGCTCCTGCATGATCCGGAACAAGATGGTGTCACGAATGCGCGTTGTATTCGATAACTCTCGCTTTTTGTCAAAGTACTCCCGACCTGTCTCCCTCATGTCAGACTCCCTTTTTTTTGCATCGGCTACATCCCTCTGTAGCTGTTCCACCTGAGCGAAAGCAGAGCTGACCTTCAATTCCAGTCCAGCTAGAACCCCTTGGATTCGATCACCAATCTGTTGCTCAAGCGTGGCCACCACCTTTTCAAGTCCTTTTATCCTCGGGTGCTGAGCCCCAAGGTCAGTGCTTTGATTTGCCAACGTTTGCTCGCCGGTATGTAATTCACGGATCAAGACATCCAACTGGGCGTCAGGGTAGGCCGTCGATATGGAATTCCGCAGTTCCTCTAAGGACTGTAACTTAAGCCCATCCAGTAATGTGGACATTGATGTGTGAACCGTCCTTGCGTCGATCAACCCGGATTCATAACGACGTACGATTTCCGGCTCGATGATCGAGTAACTTTCCTCGCCAGCGGCATCGGAAATCCCCAAGTCTACCCGCAGTTTATCGACCTCCTTCTGCATTTCGGCAATTTCTTCGTTATATTTATCCATCTTGCCTGTGAGCGCCTTAATTCCATCACCCACTCGTTTCTTCTGCGCTTCTGTCCTGTGGCTTTGGTATTCCACCGCGAGGGCTTGGGCGATTTCTTGAGCCTTACTCGGTTTTTTATCATACGCCCGAAGCTCAATGATGCTGGTGTTCCGGAACTGGCGAATATCTATTACTTTTTTGAGGATTTTCCGGGCCTCGATATCCGTCAACGACGTACCGCCATTGAGGTGTTTCCAATCTTCCTTCAACTCGCATCTGGTAACCACCTTGTCCAGGACCTTTTGTGATTGAATTTTCTCGAACTCAGTCTGGATGAAGTAGGGGTCAAACGCCGAAGGCCCGGATTGCATGCCAAGCAACGGGGCAATATCCGATGTATCCTTCTCGATGGATATCCGGGAGAGGCTCATGTAGGTCGGAGGTATTAGGAACGTCACCACGGTCGTCGTCACTGCGGTAAGCAAAAAGACGAGCAGGATGGTTACGAACCGGACGCGAATGATCCGCCAATAATCCAGAACGTGGAGCTTGTCGGAAGACTGATCTATACTTGGGATTTTATCCATTTTCTACAACCCAGAAAAAAAAAGGGAGGCCAGATAAACACTTCTGGCCTCCCAAGAAAAGTTTTAGTTCGAGAAAATCAATAACTTGTGCCGATGCCGATGGACACATAGTTCCGCTCGAAGCTGCGGTGAGGGATATCCGAGTCGAGCTCGTCGTAGTTGTAGGCCGCCTCGGCCCAGATGTTATCGGCAATGGCGTAGGTGAGGCTGGCTCCCATCAACAGGAGGGACTCCTCTTTGCCGTCCACCTTCTCACCACCTCCGTTAATCTCTGATTCCTGATAGCGAGCTGTCAAAGTCCCGTGAACCCTGGCCGTGAGCTTGTGCAGTAACTGGGCATAAACCGCAGTGATTTCCTGATCAGCAGCCTGCAGGTCGGTGGCACCGCGCGCTAAGCTGGCTCCCGCCACAAGCTTGCTCCCCTCAGCATACCCCCACTCCATGGCGGCATTCACATACGGGCTAGTCTCATCTTCAGGTATCAAACCGGGCATCAAGTCAAAATTATAATAATCGACGTACTGGGCACCTACCTGGGCATTGGCGGTGAACTCTTTGTTCAACTGGTGGCGAACCCCAACATACCCGTAATGCGAGTCGTTGTCGCGAGCATCCGACTTGAAATCCAAACCGGGCACGTTCAACTCGCCACCGTCAAAATCGGTCGAGGCAAACTTGTAACCCACGAAGTATTCAGTCTGCCCCATGTTATAAATCACATCGAGGTTCACTTCGTTTTGGGATCGATCCAGCAGCGCGGAGTGGAACGCCTCTTCATAATCAAAGATGGAGTTCCCGTATCCGAGTTCTGCCCCGATGTTCCCCGAGAGAACCCGGCGGTAACCGGCTGAAAACGTGTTGCGTATGTTGTCACCCTCGGTTCGCAACGGCGTGCCCCCTTGAAGAATTTCTGGTTCCTGGGCGATCACGAAACTATCACTCAACTGCAGGATTGATGTATCGGAGAATGCCTTGTTGAGGCTGACGCCCAACTCATGGCCATAATCCTCCTGCTCGCCGCCACGATCATCGTAGTACCGCAGACCGAACGCGTAACCGACGCTCAATTCCATGTCCGTCCCTTCCCCGATGGTAAGGTTGATCCCGGGACTGACCTCGATGCCCCAGCTCTCCTCGGCTAGTTCCTCTGGCGAAGTCGTGTAGTTGTCGTCGTAAAAGCCTCGCAGCGAAGCCGTCACTTCCCAGACTTTACCGGCGTCAGCAGCCTGCAATCCAGCTGCGCTGAACGCGGCGACTCCCAAGGTAACAATTTTTCTGTTCATAATCTTATTTAAAAATCCAGACTCAGCATCCTGAACGGTCAGCAGGACTGAATGGGTGGGGATTATCGATGATCATTCGGTCCTGTCAACCCCAATAGTTAGAGATTTTTTGTTTTTTTTATTGTCTCAACCTTGTCGCCATCAAACGCCTATGGATTTTCTTCCGGGACAGCAAAAAACAGCCATTGGCCCGGTGCGAAAATGTCCGAAACAGCCTGTAAAGGGAATCCATCGGGCACATCCCCCTTCATCTGCATGTCCAGCATAAATCGCTCCCAGTTCAACTCATTTGCATTTAGTACCCGGGAAATGTACCGCTGATCAGTAGTGGCCTCAGTAAAATACAAGGCACTGACAGGCTGAAACTGCTCGTAGAGGGTGTAAAAATCCGGCTTGACGGTTCGGGTCAGCCACACGCAATCCTGATTGCCATACCACGCCACGGCCCAGGGGATGTCACTCATCAACAAGTCGTTCTGCTTGATCTCAACCAAGCCATGCTCAGCCGGAACGGAGCGAAGGTACTGCAAGCGCGCCGGATGGTACGGAGGATCAGCCACGGGATACGGATGCGGCAGCAGGAAGCTCAAGGCCATCGGAAGCGTGGCGGCCACGACCAAGCCGGTGGAAGCAGCCAAACGCATTTCCGGCAGGTCTACTTCCCACCGGTCCAGCAGGAAGAAAAACAACCCTGCGCCAAATAAAAAGGACACCGGCCCAAGAATGGCTAGGAGGTTCTCGCCGTTCACGCTCGCCGCAGCGGCCACCGAAGCGCCTTGGCCAAGCGACCTCGCCAACAACTCGTCAAGCGTGCCGTTGGCTGCCGAGAGGTGTGTGCGGCCAAGCGCTTGGCCAAGCGCAAACACCGCGAACGTCATCAATACAAAAACACGCAACCGACGTAACGAGCGGTTCCGAAACGGCACGACCAAGCCGACGAAGCAAACCACCGCGAACCAACTGCCGGAGAACTGTGGCAACTCATGAACCAGCAGATGGCGAAGGTTGCGTTTCAGCTTGTTCGCGATGTCCCACAACCCGACATGATCCGCCACTCTCACCTTGATTTCATCCTGACCATTCACCGGTGCATCGCTTGGCTCGTAAAACAAGGTTCGCTCAAGCGTGTCCCCGGGGAAGGCATCGGTCTGCGAGTACAGGGCCAAGCCGGCCGTGCCGAACAGGTTGCCGCTCAGTTGCGCGTTCCGCACGAGCCAAGGCGACATCACGAGCAAAAACCCAATCAGCGCCATCGCCACCGTCCGGCCCCGGTGCCGGCCCATAAACCAGCCGAGATAAACCAGCACCGGCAGGATCACCCAGGTGAAGCCGTAGCGGGTCAACCCGCCCAAGCCAGCCAGCGCCCCGGCCCAAAGCGCCATCCCGGCAAACCAACCGCCGCCTCGCGGCGCCCCGTCATTCCCCCGCTCCTCCAGTCTCACGAGCGTCTTGGCCAAGGCAAGAAATAGCACCAGCAGCAGCATCGTCGAGAGTCCGGATGTGCTGAATCTCCAGTAAAGTTCCGTCCCTAAAAACACCAGTGCCGCGCACCAGGCCACCGACGGGTCGAACAGCTTTTCACCCAGCCGGAAGACTTGAATCAGCGCCACAAAAAACAGCACTTGGTTTAGCAGCCAGATGAGAAATTCCGGTTGATATCGCTTAAACTCGTTCGCCTTTTGGAGATCGATTTCAAACTCAAACGGCAGCACTTTCATCAACCCGGCCAACAGCATCGGGTACACCGGCGGGTTGGTGATGTCGGGGAATTCGCTGCGAAGCTCCTCATCGGAGACAGCGCCTTGCTGCCGCAAAATATCGAGGCTCAGCGGCCGGATGAACTGCGTAGTGTAGCCGCGTCCATCGGCGATGTTGCGAGCGAGTTGCGCGGCGTCCATCGCCTCGGGTGCAGTGAAGTTGCGCGTCAGGTTCAGGTAGTAAACCAGCCCCAGGCTCCCGATCAGCAACAGCAAAACCAAGCCGCGAATGCGCTTGGCCCATTTGCCCTCCTCGAGGCTGTGTATAATTTCCTGAACTCGGATCATCCGTTTTTACGCCGACGCTTGGTCATCCTTGGATGCGCTGATGCCCCGTCGCGTTCAAATTCCCTCCAAGCC
>JABGZB010000274.1 GCA_018674955.1 Verrucomicrobiota bacterium
CATGAACCAGTTCTACTCCGGTGGACCCAATTGCGCGCCCACCCGCGCCTGCATCATGACCGGCATGTACTCTCCGCGCACCCAGCTCTACACGCCGGGCGGCAAGTCCAAGGGCAGCATAAACCTCATGCGCCTCCTGGTTCCGGCCCGTGGTGGCGACGCCGAGCATAACACTCTGGAATCGCGCAACAACACGATCGAAGGGGCACACACATGCATCGCCGAGGTGCTCAAGTCCGCGGGCTACACCACCGCACGCATCGGCAAGTGGCACCTGGGCCCGGACACCCAGGGCTTCGATCTGAGTACCTGCAACGGCAATAACGGCCCCGGCAGCAAGCATTACGGCAGTATCACCGTGGCGCGGACCATGACCGATCGCGCCGTGAAATTCATCGATGAGAACAAGGACAAACCTTTCTTCCTCTACGTCGCGCACTGGGACGTGCACAGCCCGCACCGCGCGCTCAAGGAGGAGGTGAACAAGTACAAGAAGAAATCTCAGGGCTGGGACAATGCGACCAACGAAAAGCCCAACCCCGTCTACGCCGCCATGATCACGGCGGTGGACGAAAGCGTCGGGCGCATCCGAGCCAAGCTCAAGGAGATCGGACTCGATAAGAATACGATTTTAATATTCTCATCGGACAATGGCGGCACCCCGGTGACGACCATGGAACCCTTGCGCGGCGCCAAAGGCGCGCTCTTCGAAGGCGGCATCCGCGTCTCCACCTGCGTCACCTGGCCCGGGGTCATCAAGTCCGGGTCCAGATGCGACACGCCGCTGACCAGCGTGGATCTCCTCCCTACCTTCGCCGAGATCGCCGGCGCCCAGTTGCCAAAAAACCAGCCGGTGGACGGCCGTTCCTTTCTGCCCCTGCTCAAAGGCAAGAAAGCGCTGGATGAGCGTGCCATCTTCTGGCACTACCCGCTTTACCTGAAAGGCAACGGCGCCGGCAAGGTCAAGCCGGTCTACGGCACGACTGAGCCCTACTGGCGCGGCGTACCCGCAACCGTCATGCGCAAGGGCGACTGGAAGCTCTTCTACTTCTACGAAGACAAGAGCGTCGAGCTCTATGATGTGAAGAATGATATCAGCGAGAAAAAGAACATCGCCACCGAGCAGGCCAAGCGCACAGCGACAATGAAAAAGGAATTATTAACCTGGGTCAAAAACACCAAGGCTCCGACCCCGGACAAGCTCAATCCCAAGTTCGGCAGAACAAGCGAGACGGCACCGATAGGCAAGAGGCAAAAAGCACCTTGAGATTCTCAACGCGCAGATGGCTCTGGGTGACCCTAAGAAGCACCCCGCTGCCTCCGTCAGTAAACGCACTCCAAATGAGACCTTGTTCCGGTGGGGGGATTAAGCAACGCTACCGCGCGCAAGCGATTTCCGCCGACAGAAAAGCAACGGTAGCAAATTCTTGCCTGCAGATCACTAAACATAAAGATGAATTACTGAATGAAGCATCCGAAAGAATCCATGAAACAAAAAATAATTATCACCCTTTGGTCCGCGCTTTTCCTCCTCTGCGCTTTCACCGCATCCGCGGCTGACCGGCCCAATATTGTTTACATTATTTCGGATGACCAGGCATGGAGCGATTATGGCTTTATGGGGCATCCGCATATCAAGACTCCCAACCTGGACAAGTTGGCCAGACAAAGTGTTGTCTTCGAGCGCGGATACGTTCCGACTGCTCTTTGTCGTCCATCCCTGGCAACTTTGGCGACCGGGCATTTCGCCCACCGGCATGGCATAACGGGAAACGATCCATCACCCAAGTACGCCGAGCGCGGTTCCGAATTATACAACCAACGCCGGGCCAAGCTCATTTCCTATCTCGACCAGTTCGACACCCTGCCCGAGCTTCTCGGCGAACGCGGTTATCTCAGCCATCAAAGCGGAAAATGGTGGGAAGGAAGTTACAAGCAAGGTGGATTCACCCATGGGATGACCCGGGGATTTCCGGAACGCGGCGGTCGCCATGGTGACGACGGCCTGAAGATCGGTCGGGAAGGAATGGACCCGATCGAAAAATTCGTTGACCATGCTGTTGCGGAAAAAAAGCCCTTCTTTCTCTGGTATGGCGTGTTTCTCCCCCATACTCCGCATAATCCTCCGCAACGCCTTCTCAAAAGGTACAAGGAACAGGGCCTTCCCATTAGCGTTGCCAAGTATTATGCCTGCTGTGAGTGGTTTGACGAAACCTGCGGACAGCTCATCGACATTCTTGAGAAACGAAACCTCCGGGACGATACCTTGATCGTATACGTTACTGACAATGGCTGGATCCAAAATCCAAAAAGAAACGGATATGCACCTCGCTCCAAGCAGACGCCCTACGAGGGAGGGGTTCGCACACCCATCATGTTCTCCTGGCCGAACGGTGGCCTTGATCCCGCTAAGCGGCCCGAACTCGTATCTTCCATCGATCTCTTCCCCACCGTGCTTGCCGCTGCGGGTGCTCGAATTCCCAATGATGTGCCTGGTGTGAATCTCCTGGAAAATCTTCAGAAAAAGCGCCCTATCAAGCGCTCGGGCATCTTCGGGGAAAGTCTTGCCCATGACATCGCAGATATCAAAAAACCCGAAGCCTCACTTCTTTTTCGGTGGCGGATCGAGGGTAAATGGAAGTTGCTCTTAACCTACGACGGTGAAGTGAATCGCTATCAAAGCACTCACCCACGGACCGAGAAACGCCCTCAGCTTTTCGACCTGTCAAAAGATCCTCATGAAAAGACGAACCTTGCAAAAAAACATCCCGATATCGTCGCTGACCTGGCTGCGAAGATTGCCGCATGGTGGCCTGTCAAGGCACGAAAAGTCATTACCAAATACGAATGACCTCCCAATCAGAACCCCCTTGCTAAACCGAATTTGGTGAAGAAGCCTAAACAAGAGATCGACCGGCCGATTGCCCAGCTTATCCACGACTTGGAAAAACGCGGACTGCTCGAACGCACCTTGGCCATCATTGACAGCGAATTTTGCCGCGACATGATTGAGGGCGTTCAAGGCTCCAACGCGAAAGATCAATCCCGACTTAGCCGAAGACCTTCATTCCAACATTTTTACCACGATGGACATCAGCCCGAAGACAGCTTGCGAGTTCGAGAAGCGCCTATTTTTTCTTACCAAAAAAGCGATGGGAAAACCGGCAATGGACATCTTTACCTGACCTGCTCATGAGAATTCGATCCACCTTGGCATCGATTGTGTTGATGCTCCCAGTCTTCACCTTGCCTCTATTGACCTCTTTAGCATTTGGAGAGGAATCGGATACGCTTAGCTTCAATCGCGACGTCCGTCCGATCCTTTCAAATAATTGCTTTGGTTGCCACGGCCCGGCAGCGAAGGATGTGAAAGCGGGGCTCCAACTTGATTCATTCGAGTCGGCGACTGCGTTGCTCGGAAAGGGGGAGGGTCGCCAGGCGCTGGTACCCGGAGACCGCAAGGCAAGCGAGCTGTGGAAGCGCATCACCTCGATGGATCCGGATGAGAAGATGCCTCCTCCGGTGTCAAACCATCGGCTCTCCACGGGGCAGATCGAAGTTCTCGGGCAGTGGATTGATCAGGGCGCGGAGTACGAGGGACACTGGTCATTCCAGGTGCTGAAGGCAGCACCAGGATCATCGATCGATTCGCTGATCCGAGCTCGCCTCGACGGGACTGGATTGTGGCCGGTACTACCCGCCGACCAAGCGATCTTGCTGCGCCGAATCACCCAGGATCTTACCGGTTTACCGCCGACTCCGGAGGAGCTCGACGCTTTCCTTGGGGATCACAAACCGGGAGCCTACGAACGGGTGGTAGATCGGCTTCTCCGATCGCCAGCCGCTGCCGAACGCCTCGCTGTCGACTGGCTAGACGGGGCTCGTTATGCGGACACAAACGGCTACTCGATCGATGACCACCGCGACATGTGGATCTGGCGTGACTGGGTGCTCAATGCCTTCCTCACCAACAAGCCCTTCGACGAGTTCACGGTCGAGCAGATCGCTGGAGATCTGTTGCCGGGCGCCACCGAGCAGCAACGCGTCGCTACCGGGTTCTTGCGCAACAGCATGAACACGCACGAGGGGGGGACGATCCCCGAGGAATACCGGGTGACCTACAATGTCGATAAGGTCGATACAGTCGCCACGGTGTTCATGGGGTTAACCATGAAATGTGCGCAGTGTCATGATCACAAATACGATTCGATCTCGCAGAAGGAGTTCTACCAGTTTTACGCTTTCTTCAACCAATCTAGCGAACCGGGCAGCGGCGTGACCAACTCCAACACGGGACCGCTGATCGAGGCGGGTTCAGAGATCTGCACACCTGAGCGGGTGAAGAGGGACGCCGCCTTGCGTATTGCCGAATTGAAGCGCCTCCGCGCCATGCCCCCGGCGCGCCTTGCGGCGCAGCGTGACCGGTGGGAAACGGAGCAGCTGGCGAGCCTTGGGTTGTTCAAAATTGGCGAAGCAGCCGCTAAGAAGTTGGTTATGTTTCCGCAAGATCAACCGTCGTGGATTTGGTTTGCTGCGGACAAAACTGCTGAGTCCGTCGAGTTTGAACGCCGGTTCAATCTGGAAGCAATTCCGGCCAAGGCGCGACTATGGGTCACCTGTGACAATGCTTGTGAAGTTGTAATCAATGGCCGGTCGATAGGTTCATCTGATGATTGGACCAGGCCGAAGGTTTTCGAAGCCCGGGGACTGAAAGCTGGCGAAAACACCATTGCCGTGCGCGCGACGAACGTTGGAGCAAGCCCTGCGGGGCTGTTGTTGAGCTTGGCGATGCGAGCGGCGAATGGCGATGAGTGGCACGTTGTCACTGACAAGAAATGGCAGGCGAGGTTGCCGGTTTTGGGGGCGGCCGGGACAAAGTGGAAGCCAGCCGCGGAACTCGCCAAACATGGCGGCGGTGCTTGGGGAACGCTGTATGGCGAGAAGCCATCGGACACTGGACCTGATGCACTCTACCAGGCGCTGAGCATGGCCAAGCAGGATCGCACGACCGCACATTGGGCAACGATCAACACCGCGTTCTCGGAGATGCAGCCGGCCTTCAAGACCTTGACGAACCAGCTGGGCCTCGAGGAAAAAATCTTACGCAAGGCCGCAGGCACGGGGCGAACCACCGTGATGGTGATGGACTACAAGCCGCGCAAGACGCACATCCTGACCCGCGGTGCCTACGATCAACCCGGGGCCGAAGTGAGCGCAGGGACGCCTTCGATTCTTCCTCCCATGGGTAAAACGGGAACCCAAAACGGTAAACGGACTCGTCTAGATCTCGCGCATTGGCTGGTCGATCCAGATCACCCACTCACCTCACGCGTCATCGTCAACCGATACTGGCAGATGCTGTTCGGGACCGGTCTGGTGAAAACTGCCGAAGACTTTGGCGCGCAGGGCGAGTTCCCCTCGCATCCCGAACTGCTCGATCGGCTGGCGGCAGATTTCGTCGCCAGCGGTTGGGATCTGCGTCGCCTGCTGCACCGGATGGTGATATCGGAGACCTACCGCCAACAGTCTGCGGCGACACCGGAACTGCTGGAGAAAGACCCCTACAACCGCCTGTTGGCGCGTGCGCCGCGGTTCCGGTTGGCGGCGGAGTTTGTGCGTGATGGCGCGCTCGCGGCGAGCGGCCTGCTGAACGGTGATCTCGGTGGCCCGAGCGTGCACCCCTACCAGCCTGACGGCCTGTGGGAACAGGTGAGCCACTACGGCTACCCAAATCCGTTCAGCTCGCAGAAGTTCCTTCCAGGCAGCGGTCGCGCACTCTATCGGCGTAGCCTCTACACCGCGTGGAAGCGAACTTCGCCGCCACCGAGCATGGCGATCTTCGATGCCCCGACCCGCGAGACTTGTAGCGTCCGACGCCTCAATACCAACACGCCACTGCAGGCGTTGGTGCTGCAGAACGACCCGCAATTCCTCGAGGCGGCGCGCGCCCTCGGAGACCTCATGGCGGCAGCGGGCTCGCTGCAAGACGGGCTCGACTTAGGAGCCAAACGGGTTCTTGGCAGAGCTACGACGACAAAGGAACTGGAGGTTCTCTCGGCCGCACTGGTTCGCTACCGGCGGGCTTACCAATCGCAGCCGGAGAAGGCGCGCCAATTGCTAGCCTCTGCTGGGGCAACAGGCAGTGGCGATCCCACGCAAGTCGCGTGGATGCTGGTCGCCAGCACTTTGCTAAACATGGACGAGGCCGTGACAAGACAATGATCAACGACGACACCAAAACTCAACTATCGCGCCGCGCCTTCCTCGGGGAGTCTGGCATTGGGCTCGGAGCATTGGCGGCGACGTCATTGCTCAGCGAAGCCTCCGCCGGGCAATCAGGAAAACGCGAGTTGCCGCATTTCCCTGCAAAGGCGAAACGCGTCATCTACCTATTCCAATCCGGTGGTCCGTCGCACATCGACCTGCTCGATCATTCCCCCGCGTTTGAGAGACTGCACGGTAGCGAGTTGCCGGATAGTGTTCGCGGTGGCCAGCGCGTGACCGGGATGACTGCTGGCCAGAAGAAATTTCTGGTGTGTGGTCCGGTATCGCCGATGAAGCAGCGCGCCCAAACTGGGACGTGGATGAGCGACCTCGTCCCTCACACAGCTGACATTGCCGACAAGATCACGGTGATCAACTCGATGCACACTGAGGCGATCAACCACGACCCAGGCATCACTTTGATCAACACTGGCTCGCAGATACCGGGGCGCCCGAGCCTTGGCGCGTGGGCGAGCTACGGCCTGGGGAGCGCGAATGCGGACATGCCCGCTTACATCGTGTTGCTCTCCCAGGGCAACGGCAAGAACCCTGGCCAACCGATCTTCTCGAGGCTCTGGGGAAGCGGAATCCTACCCTCGAACCATCAGGGGGTATTGATGCGTAGCGGTAAGGACCCTCTCCTCTACCTCAAAGATCCAAGTGGGCTCAATCGTCTGACCCGACGCGAGATGCTCGATGATCTGGCCGTGCTCAACGAGGACTCGTTCGCGCGCTTCGGCGACCCTGAGACCCAGACACGCATTGCCCAATACGAGATGGCCTTCCGCATGCAGACCGCGGCGCCAGAGATCGTGGACCTGTCAAACGAGCCTGAGAGCACCTTCAAGCTCTATGGCGAGGACGCGCGCAGTCCCGGCACATACGCCTACAATTGCCTGCTCGCCAGGCGCCTGGCCGAGCGCGACGTGCGTTTCGTGCAACTCTTCCACCGCGGCTGGGACCAACACGGCAGTCTCGTCCCGCACTTGACCGCGCAGTGCAAAGACACCGACCAAGCCTCCGCGGCCCTCGTCACTGACCTTGAACAGCGCGGCCTGCTCGAAGATACCCTAGTGATCTGGGGCGGCGAGTTTGGGCGCAGCAGCTACAGCCAGGGGGGACTGGGTAACGGGCGCGACCACCACGGTCGTTGCTTCTCGATCTGGATGGTTGGCGGCGGCATCAAACGCGGCGTTGTCCACGGTGCAACCGATGAGTATTGCTACAACATCGTCAAAGACCCGGTGCATATCAACGACATGAACGCCACCATCCTGCACTGTATGGGGATCGACCACGAGCGTTTCACTTTCAAATTTCAAGGCCTCAACACCCGGCTCACCGGTGTCGAGGAGGCGCATGCGATCAAGCAGATTCTAGCCTAGCCATCAGATTGTTTCCCTCTCTCTACAACGACTGCTCGGATGAGCCCGAGCCCGGCGGCGTGTTCGGCGCCTGCACATCAAAAGGCCCCACCACTACCGGCGCGGTAGTTTGGCCAAGCGGCACAGTCGCCCGCCACGGCAACAGCAGCCAGGGCCAATGTTGAAAGCAGACGCGCCATGGATGTTGGGCTGCTGGAGAGCGCTGCAATTCATGCGGCAGCAGCATTGCAGATTGCGCTTGTGAGCCTAGGGCAATCTCATACCTTCGTCGCCATGAGTTCCTCCCGACGTGATTTCCTCAAGGCCTCTGCCGTCGCCCTTGCCGCCGGTCGTGGTGCCCAAGCCGAGCCAAGGCGGCAACTCAATGAAGATTGGATCAAGAGGGAAAATGAACGCGAGGGGGCTAGTGGCTGGCAACTCACCTGGGTGCGGCCTGAGGGTTACAACAATCCGAACATCGAGGGTTACTGCTCGAGCCAGTCGGTTAAGGCCGGGGAGAGCATCGACGTGGCGGTGAGCACAGCGCCGGCAGCGCAGTTGACGATCGAGATTTTTCGAATGGGCTACTATGGAGGACGCGGTGCGCGCTCCATGAAAACACTCGGCCCGTTCAAGGGCAAATAGCAACCCAAGCCGCCCGTTGGAGAGAAACGCTTGCGTCGTTTCCGATGGGATCCGGCTGTGTCGCTGACGATCCCCCCACGACTGGCCCAGCGGTGTGTACCTTGGCCGGTTGACAACCTTGCCGGACAAGGCAAACACACCGTACTGCCAGAGCTACGTGATTTTCATCGTGCGCGATGACCGTCCGGCGGATTTTCTGTTCCAGTGCAGCGACAACACGTGGCAGGCTTACAACAGATAGCCTGACAATTTCAGCCTTTACACGGACCCACGTGGTTCGCACGCGTTGGATGTGGCCGTGAGTTTTGACCGGCCCTATGCGAAGTACTCACAGATATTTGAGCGACCGCTCTCAACCGGATCAGGCACGGTTTGAATCGGGAAGAATCCTTACTTGTAGAATAAGGCATGGCACAAGATGTAGCATAGGCAACTGTTAGCCTCCTTAAAAGATACCGGACTAGTTGGGCTTGATGGCCTTATGGGATTCATTGAACGTGACCATAATATTGGCCAAGGAAATTGAGATAGAGGAACACGATTTTCTGGGGTCTGGTTGTTTGTTGGGCTTGACCGGAGGGCGTTTTTTTGAGGGACTACCGGCACCCGATCAACTGCCATTGGCAAATCATGACTCACTCAATCCTAGCTCAAGCCTCTGACTCCGTCTCGTACTGGCCGCTGGGCATCCTGGCGATCAGTGTCGGCTTCATTGTATTCACGATCATCAAGCTGAAGTTGCATCCGTTTCTGGCACTGATCTTCGCTGCGGTGCTGACCGGGCTTTTGGCGGGGGATCTGCCGGGGATGACCACGGAGAATGTCGGCTTGTTCAAGAGTCGCGTGACCCTGAACGATACGCCGGGCACCGCCGCCAACGATATGTTGCTGGCGGTGAACTGGTCGCTGCTTGGCTTCGGCAACACGGCTGCGGGGATCGGGTTTGTCGTGGCGCTGGCGGCGATCATTGGCACGTGCATGCTCGGTAGCGGCGCGGCGGATCGCGTGGTGCGTTGGCTTCTGGGGATTTTCGGGGAGAAGCGGGCCGGCTTGGTGCTGTTGATTAGTGGGTTTCTCCTGTCGATTCCTGTTTTTTTCGACACCGTTTTTTTCCTGCTGATCCCGCTGGCGCGGGCGCTCAGTTTGCGCACGGGCAAAAGCTACACGCTTTACGTGATCGCGATGGCAGGCGCGGGGGCGATCACGCACTCGATGGTGCCGCCGACGCCGGGGCCGTTGATGATCGCCGAGGGTCTCAAGCTGGACTTGGGCGTCGCGATGATGTCCGGCTTGGCCGCGAGCCTGTTGCCGGCGTGGCTCGTGCTGTTTTTGGCCAGGCGGTTCGACGCCAAGTTCAATATCCCGATGCGGGAGGCGGCCGGGTCATCGACGAGTGAGCTGCGGTCGATCGTGGACAAGCGCGATTCCGAGCTGCCGAACCTGTTCCTGTCGGCGCTGCCGATCGCGCTGCCGCTGGTGTTGATTTCGCTGGTCTCGATCTTGAAACTGGTCGCCAAGGATACCGTGAGTGGCACGGCTTGGTTTCGGTATCTCGAGTTTTTTGGCTCCCCGAATATCGCGATGCTGCTTGCTGCATTGCTGGCGATTTACACCCTGGCCGCGCAGATGATTCGCGAGAGCGGCCCGATGGAGGGCGGGCTGATGAGCACTCTGGCCAAGGCGCTTGAAGATCCGTTGCAGACCGCAGGGGTTATCATCCTGATCACTGGCGCGGGCGGCGCGTTTGGCGGGATGATCCGCTTGGCCGGAGTCGGCGAGACGATCGAGGCCCTGGCCCGGAACAACGATATTTCCCTCATCCTACTGGCTTGGAGCGCGACGGCGGTCATTCGGATCGCGCAGGGCTCGGCCACCGTGGCGATGATCACCGGAGTCGGTTTGATGGGAGCGATTCTCGAGAACACCCCCGGTCTGAACTATCATCCGTTCTACATTTTCCTCGCGATCGGCTTCGGCTCGATCACGTTGTCGTGGATGAATGATAGCGGCTTTTGGGTGGTACAGCGGCTCAGCGGCTTCACCGAAAAGGAGACGCTCAAGACGTGGAGCGTGCTGCTAACGGCGATCTCGCTGCTCGGGCTGGTGCAGACGCTTGTTTTCTCAAAAATCCTCCCGTTCAAGCCGGAGGCCAAGCCGGCCGAGGCGGCGGCGCTCGTCGTGCTGCAGAAATAGGTTGAACCGGCGGGGAATCGCTTTTCTTATCTGTCGCAGGCGCTGGCTGCTTGGCCAAGTGCCAGAGGAGCAACGTGAAGCCGACTGATCTCAGGGGAATTCTCCAGTACATACCGAAGTTTCGGGACAGGATTTTTGTCGTCAGCGTCGATGGCGCGATTGTCAGCGACGAGAATTTCTCGAACCTCCTGCTCGATTTCGCCGTCCTGCGCTCGCTGAATATCCGCGTGGCGCTGGTGCACGGCGCTGCTAGCCAGATCGCGTCGATGGCGCTGGAGCGCGGCATCGAGCCATCCGACCTCGACGGCACCGAGCCGGTGGACGCTCCTACGCTGGATTTGGCGCTCACGGCGGCCAACCGGCTGACGCACGAGATCCTTGAGGGCTTCGCCGCCAACGGCCTGCGCGGCGTCTCGACCAACGCCGTGACGGCGCACCCGCGCGGCATCATCGACGGCACCGATTACCAGTTCGCCGGCAAGATGGAGCGAATCGACCTTGGCCACTTGGAGAGTCTTTTGGCGCAGGGAAGCATCCCGGTCATCCCGCCGCTTGGCTTCGACGGCGAGGGGCACACCTACCGAGTCAACTCCGACGACCTCGCCCGCGAGGTGGCCGTGCGGCTGCGGGCGACCAAGCTGATTTATGTCACCACCCGCGACGGATTGATCCGCAACGGCGAAGTGATCCGGCAGATTCCCAACGGCGAACTCGACCAGATTCTCGAGCACGAGCCGGGCAGCCTAGAGCCGGAGCAGTTGGCCAAGGCGCGCAACTCTGCCGCCGCATGCCAGGCTGGCATCCCGCGCGTGCACCTCATCAACGGTAGCGTACACGAGGGCTTGCTTGCCGAGGTGTTCTCCAACATCGGCATCGGCACGCTCGTGTATGCCAACGAGTACCGGCAGATTCGTCCGGCGAAAAAGTCCGACCTCGGCAGCATCCTCGCGCTGACGAAGAACGCGATTGAGTCGGCCGAGCTGATGGATCGCAGCTTGACCGACATCGAGGCCAACGTCGCTGAGTATTTTTTGTTCGAGATTGACGGCAATCCGGTCGGCTGTTTTTCGCTGACGGTTTTTACGGAGGCCAACGTCGCCGAGCTTGGCTCGGTGTGCGTCAGCGCCGCCCACGAAAACCAGGGGATCGGTCGCAAACTCGTCGAGTACGCCGAGAAACTCGGTCGCGACCACGGCTTGGACAGGCTGTTTGTACTCTCTACGCAGACGTTCAAGTGGTTTCAGTCCAAGGCCGGCTTCTGCGAGGGCACGCTCGACGATTTACCCGCCGCTCGCCGCGTGTCGGCGGCGGAGAGCGGCCGCAAATCAAAAGTGCTGCTCAAGTCGCTCGAATGAGTGCGAGTACGCTCCAGCCGATCCGGGAGGCATGCGAGCGGCACGGCATCGAGCCGACGCCGACGTTGCTTTGGGCCAGCGTAGCGGATCAGCGGATGGCCGAGTTCCGGCAGGTTGCCGGATGGGAGTATGCCGAGGAGCGCCGCCTGGTTATTTCCACGTCGCGATTCGGCGTTGGCCAGGCGGAGGACACGAACAAAACGCCGCTTGGCCTGCACCGCATCGCGGAAAAGTTCGGGGACGGCCTGCCCGCCGGCGCGGTGTTCGAGAGCCGCGAAGTCGTCGGCACAGTTGAAGCGAAGCCAAAGGCCGGTATAGCGCACCGCATTCTGTGGCTCGAAGGCTTGGAGCCGGGATTCAACCAGGGTGGCAATGTCGACACGCACGCGCGCTACGTGTACATCCACGGTGTCGGTGACGAGTCAACGCTTGGCCAACCGGCGTCGCGCGGCTGCATCCATCTCGCCGCAACCGATCTGCTCCCATTCCACGACCGCACCCCCAGCGGCACGCTTCTCTGGATCGCCGAAGCCGCGCTTGGTTAAACCAACTGGCGCGCGTTGACGACATTGCGCGGGTGGCCGTCGAGGAATGCCTTCACATTTTCTACCGCGATGTCGATCAACCGGCGGCGGGCGGCTTGGCTGGCCCAGCCGATGTGCGGCGTGATGTGGCAGTTCGGCGCGAAGTAGAGCGGATGATCGGCTGGCGGCGGCTCGGTCTCCATCACGTCCAAACCGGCACCGGCGATCTCGCCGTTGTGCAGCGCCTTGGCCAGGGCGGCCGTATCGACGAGCGGGCCACGAGCGGTGTTGATGAGCAACGCGCCGGGCTTCATTTGCGACAAGCGCCCAGCGTTGACGAGATGATGGTTTTCGTCGGTTAGCGGGCAGTGGAGGCTGAGCACATCGCTCTCGGCGAACAGTTCATCGAGTTCGACCATCTCGATGCCTTCGGGCAGGTCACGGGGCGGGCGGTGGTTGTGCGCGATCACGCGCATGCCAAACGCGCGGGCGATGCCGGCGACTTCGCGCCCGATCCCGCCCAAGCCGATGATGCCAAACGTGCGGCCGCTCAACTCGGTCAGCGGTTGGTTCCAAAAACAAAAATCAGGACAACTCGCCCAGTCGCCGCTGCGGACGTTTTCTGCGTGCGACGCGACGTGCTGCGTGAGGTGCAGCATATGCGCGAAAACCATCTGCGCCACCGCCGGCGTCGAGTAGGCCGGGATGTTCGTGACTGGCACACCGCGCGCCCCGGCGGCGGCGAGGTCGACGACGTTGTAGCCGGTGGCCAGCACGCCGATGTAACGCAGCTTGGCCAAGCGCCCAATCGTCTCGGCGCTCAGGACGGTTTTGTTCGTGAGCACGATCTCGGCGGCGGCAGCACGCTTGGCCACTAAATCGGCGGGAGTGCGGTCGTGCGTTTGCAGTTGGCCAAGCGCGGCGAACCCGTCCCAGTCGAGGTCGCCGGGGTTGGCTGTGTAGGCGTCGAGGATGACAATTTTCATTCGGCCCCAATGAAACAAAAAGGAGCCGCTCTCGGCAATTCTGAAAAATGCGGTTGCCACCGGCGGGTCGGCTGTGGAGGCTGGGCGCGTGGGAGCAGCCAAGCGTTAATGCGGATTGCGATTTTCAACACTGTGCAGCTCGAGACGGCGGGCGGGATGGAGCATTTCAGCATCGAGACCGCAGCGTATCTCGCGTCGCTGCCCAGCGTGGAGGCCGACTGCGTGACGATGGACGAGGCGTTCAATCTCCGCTACGGTCGGCTGCACTCGCTCTATTTTTTCCGGCGATTCGACCGCGCCACCATCTTTCGCGAATCGCGAGAGGCGATCGAGCAGCGGCTTGGCCAAGCGCGGTATGTGCAGTGCGCCACGTTCGCCGAGCTGCGCGAGACGCTTGGCCAATACGACCTGGTTTACAGCCGCAACGAGATCACCGAGGCGTTTTTGTTTCGTGCGTGCGTCGGCTAC
>JABGZB010000275.1 GCA_018674955.1 Verrucomicrobiota bacterium
AGCGACGCTTCGCACGAGTGGACGATGTGGTCTCGCGAGAGGTCGTAGCGGTGCGGTGAGTCCTTGTCGGGATCGCCCTTTTGGCGGATGCCGCACTTGGTCGTGACGACGATGTTGTCGCGCATGCCTGGGACCCCCTTGAGCGAGCGGCCGAACACCTCCTCGACGAGTCCTTCGCTGTAAATGTCCGCCAAATCGAACATCGTGTAGCCGGCCTCGTAGGCGGCGGTGATGGCGTCGTGGCCCCTCTTTTCGTGCTCGTCGTCGATGGGCGGATGAGTGATCACACCCGTCACCCGCCAGCAACCGTAGGCTAGGCGGCTGCATTCCAGACTGGATTCTCCCAAGGTGATTGTTTGCATGACTGAATTACGCAAACGGTAGCACATCCCCTCGGCCCAAGCCAAAAAAAACCGCCTGCAGCTTGGCCAAGCGGCTTCAGTTCAAGTAATCGCGCGGGTCGGCGACGTTACCGGCGAGGGCGCTGGCGGCGACGGTGGCCGGGCTGGCGAGGTACACTTCGCTCTCCTTGCTGCCCATGCGGCCGGGGAAGTTGCGGTTGGTCGCGCTTATGCACTTTTGGCCGCCTTCGTTCATGCGGCCGAAGGTGTCCACCGGGCCGCCGAGGCATGCGGAGCAGCCGGCGTTCTCGGTCATGCGTACTCCGGCGTCTGTGAGGATGCTCCAAACACTCTTCCCGTCCCACTCGGTGGTCTGCAAATCGTCGACGATCTCCGGAGTGGCCGGCACGCCGAACGTGTCGATGCACACTTCCTGTCCGCGCACCACCTCGGCGAACGCGAGGAAGTCGCTCGTCTTGCCGCCGGTGCAGGAGCCGATGTAGGCGCGATCGAGTTTTATGCCGGCCATCTCGCGGGCGAGCTTGCGCTGGCCCGGATCGGGGTGACACGCCACGGTCGGTTCGAGTGCGTCCAGGTCAATCGTCGTGTCGTAAACAAACGTTTCGTCGCTGTCGCGCTCGACCGGCTCGTAGTCGCTCTTTGTGCCGTTGAGCTTGGTTCGCTCATCGACCATCGCGCCGGTTTTGTCGTCGTACTCAAAAATGCCGTTCTTGCCACCGGCCTCGATCGCCATGTTGGCCACGGTCATGCGGTCGTCCATCGACAGGCCGGCCGCGCCCGGGCCGTCGAACTGCATCGCGCGATAAGTCGCCCCGTCGAAGCCGATCTGGCCGATCGCGTGCAGGATGATGTCTTTGGCCATGACGCCCGGCTGCAACTCGCCCTCGAGGCGGAAATGCATCGTCTCCGGCACTTTGATCAGCAGTTTGCCGGTGCCCATCACGAAGCCGGCGTCAGTGTTACCAATGCCGGTGGCAAACTGGTTGAACGCGCCGGCCATGCAGGTGTGCGAGTCGGTGCCAAACAGAATCTCGCCAGGACGAAGGTGCCCCTTTTGCGGCAGGGCCGTGTGGCAGACCCCCGCGTAGCGCGAGCCGTACTGGCGCTTGAGCAGGCCCTGAGAGGCGTCGAACTTCCACTTGCCGCCCTCGTCATCGATCACGTCGTAGAAATACTGAAGCCCCTGCGCCTTGGCGAACTCGCGCAGGATGTCCACGTTGCGGTTGGACAGCGAGTCGGAGGTGAAAATGTAGTGGTCGGGAATGATTACGATCTTGTTGGCATCCCACACCCTGGCGTCCGCGCCAAATTCGCGCTTGAACACCCCGATTGTGCCGGGGCCACAGACGTCGTGCGTCATCAACGTGTCGGTGTTCACCCAGACATTGTCACCGGCGTTCACCTTGGTCTCGCCCGCTGCTCGGGCCAAAATTTTCTCAGTCAGCGTCATCGCAGGCGGGACAATGTACGGGCGAACGGCCCCTCACGCAAGGAAGGGGTGGCAGGGGCGAGTTCCACCTTGCCCCATTTGAAACCTGATTTGGAACGGCCCCTCCCTTCCATTAGGTGTGGCAACCGGCGACGACGTCGGTAGTTTTTAGCTCGGGGGAGAAGGGGTTGAGCGGCATCGGCTCGTCGTGGTCGAGGTGTTCGCGGCAGATGGCGAAGAAGTCTGCTTTGGTTTGGGCGCGGCGGATGTCGTGCAAAAACCGTCCGTCGGCGTCCACGCCCAAGCCGAAGTAGTTCATGTATTTTTTCATTTTGTGCACCTGGCTTTTTTCGATGTAGTTTTCGGGTGCGGTCATCTCGAACAGGTCGGTGACGTAGTCGAGCACGTCGCGTCCGCTTGGCCAGACGGGCGTCTCGCCGCGTAGGTGCCGGCGGATCTGCGTGAAAAGCCACGGGTTGCGGATGACGCCGCGCCCGATCATCAGCCCATGCGCGCTGGTCTCGCGCAGCACCGACTCAGCCTTGGCTGCGGAGTAGACGTTGCCGTTGGCCAAAACCGGGCAGTCCATCGCCTCGGCGGCGCTCGAGATGAAGTCGTAATGCACTGCGCTGCGGTACATCTCCTTCACCGTGCGTCCGTGGACAGTGAGAAGATCAAGATTGTGCCGCGTGAAAATTGGCAGCAACTCGTCGAACACCAGAGCGTCGTCGAAGCCGATGCGCGTCTTGACGGTGAAGCGCGTCTCCACCGCGTCGCGCAATGCGCCGAGGATACGGTCGATGCGTTCCGGCTCGCGCAGCAAACCGCCGCCGGCGCATTTTTTGTAAACGATCGGCGCAGGGCAGCCGAGGTTCAGGTCGACGCCCGCGATGGGGTATTGCTGCAACTCGCGTGCGGTTCGCACGAGATCGGGAATGCTGTTGCCGATCATCTGCGCGACGACCGGCCGGCCAGTGGGGTTTTCGGTGATCGAGCGCAGGATCGGCTTCTCCAGCCGCGAGTCGGCGTGCACGCGAAAGTATTCGGTGAAATACACGTCCGCCCCGCCGCGCTTGGTTATCACCTGCCAAAACGGAAGGTCGGTGACGTCCTGCATCGGCGCGAGCGCGAGCATCGGCTCGTCCCGTTGCAGCAGGGCATCAAACTGGCTGGCCTGTTCGGAGAGTCTTGTCACCGCGCGGTTTTTCTCCCGCTTGGCCAAGCGAATGGCAATCCCAAAACGCGCTTGGCTTGCCTTGGCCAGGCGAATATGCCGACAATGCGTGCCGAAGCCATGCGCTACTTGAATCACCCCCAAACGGGCCAGGCCGGCATCACGCACCGGCGCTTGGCCAAGCGACTGGCCCTGCTGCTGTTTTTTCCAGTCATGGCTAATTCACAAATGACGGGCGCCGGTTACGACCGTCCGTCCGGCGATCCCAAGCTCAGCCGCTCGGTGGTGATGGCGCCCAGCGGCATGGTCGCCACCAGCCACACGCTTGCCGCGCAGGCCGGCGTCGAGGTGCTCAAGCGCGGCGGCAACGCGATCGACGCCGCGATCGCGGCCAACGCCGTGCTCGGCGTGGTGGAGCCGATGAGCTGCGGCATCGGCGGCGACCTGTTTGCCATCGTGTGGGACGCCAAGTCGCGGAAGCTTTACGGCCTCAACGCCAGCGGTCGCTCGCCGCTTGGCATTTCGCGCCAGCTCATTCGCGAGCGCGGGCACGAGCGCATCCCGCTCAAGGGGCCGCTCAGTTGGTCGGTGCCGGGCTGCGTCTCCGGCTGGCAGGCGTTGCACGACCGGTTCGGCAAACTGTCGTTGGCCAAGTCGCTTGCGCCGGCGATTCGTTACGCGCGGGACGGCTTTCCGGTGACGCAGATCATCGCCGGCTACTGGAAGTCCAGCGAAGTGATCCTCAGCGAAACGCCGACCGCCAGCCGCGCATTTCTCAAGGACGGCCGCGCGCCGGGGGAAGGCGAACGCATGACCAACCGCGACCTGGCAAAGGTCTATCGTGCTATCGGCAAGGAGGGGGCGAAGGCGTTTTACGAGGGCTGGATCGCCGGGGAGATCGTTCGCTACAGCGAGTCGATCGGTGGCCTGATCACGCTGCGCGACCTCAAGCAGCACACCGCCGACTGGGTCGAGCCGGTCAGCGCCAGCTATCGCGGCTACGACGTCTGGGAACTGCCGCCGAACGGCCAGGGCATCGCCGCGCTGCAGATTTTGAATGTCCTCGAGCAGCACGACATCGCCGCGATGGGCCACAACTCGGCCGACTTCATCCACCTTTACACCGAGGCGAAGAAACTGGCGTTCACCGATCGTGCCAAATTTTACGCCGACCCGCAGGTGGAGAAAAACCTGCCGGTTGCCGAGTTGATCTCCAAGCCGTACGCCAAGCGTCAGGCCAAGCGCATCGACATGGCCAAGGCGGCGTTGCGTGTGCCGGCCGGCGATCCGCGCTTGGCCAAGGGCGACACGATTTATCTGACCGCCGTCGACAAGGATCGCAACGTCGTGTCGCTGATCCAGAGCAACTATTACGGATTTGGCTCCGGCCATGTGCCGGGAAACGTCGGGTTCGTGATGCAGAATCGCGGGACGCTGTTTGCGATGGACGAAAACCACCACAACCGGCTCGAGCCGAACAAGCGGCCGTTTCACACCATCATCCCGGCGATGGTGACGAGGGACGGCAAGCCGTTTCTGTCGTTCGGCGTGATGGGCGGAGACATGCAGCCGCAGGGCCATGCGCAGGTGCTCGTCAACATCATCGACCACGGCATGAACGTGCAGGCCGCCTCGGACGCTGCACGCGTCCGGCACGACGGCTCCGACACGCCCACCGGTGACATCATGTCCGACGGCGGGCGGTTGATCGTCGAGAGCGGCGTGAGCGATGAAGCCGTGGAGGAATTGAAAAAACGAGGCCACAACGTCTCTCGAGGCGGATCCGGTGGCGGCTACCAGGCGATCCGGATCGATTACGAAACCGGCCTGCTCCACGGCGGCTCGGAGGCGCGAAAGGACGGCGCGGCGATTGGCTATTGAGCTGGCCGCGTGTACGCTCCGCCCGGCATGAGTGCGTATGAGAAAATCGTTTTGCTGGAGCAATTGCCCGCCTGGCGGGAGGCGTTGCGGGAGGCCGGCCAGCGGCTGGTCGCGACCAACGGCTGCTTCGACTTGCTGCACGCCGGTCACGTCACCTACCTTGAGCAGGCGGCGACGCT
>JABGZB010000276.1 GCA_018674955.1 Verrucomicrobiota bacterium
AGGTGTCGTTTGAGTTTGAGGGCTGGGCGGTAGGGGCTTACGTGCTGGCCGGGCCGGACGCCGGGGTGCTGGAGGTGAGTATCGACGGAGGGGAATACAGGCCCACGAACTTGTACCACCGCCACAGCCGGGGGCTGCATTACCCGCGCACGGTGATATTTGCGACCGACCTCGCAGCAGGCAAACACGCGATCCGGCTGCGACTGGCCAAGCCGCCCGGCGACGGGGCCAAGAGTACTGCGGCGCGGATCCTGCAATTTGCGGTCAATTGACAGGGCGGGGGTTTCGCTCATTTCGCTTGCAGCACCCAGATCGGAGTGCCAAGTTTGCCCCGTGAAACTATTGTCCAAGGCCAAAACGAAGCGTGCCTTCACGCTGATTGAGCTGCTGGTCGTGATAGCGATCATTGCCATCCTCGCGGCACTGTTGCTGCCCGCCCTCGGCAAAGCAAAGCAGACCGCCACCGGCATCGCGTGCATGAACAACAACCGACAGTTGATGCTCGCGTGGAACTTGTTCGCCACCGACAACGAGGGACGAATCCCGTACGCCAGCGCTTATTATCAGGAACCGACCGCGAAGTTTTCGTGGGCGGTTGGAGGCGCGCCCGTTAATTCGAGTGAGAATTACATCAGCAAGGGAGTAATCTACAAATACGCCGGGAACTCGGACGACGTCTTTCGATGCCCGGCCGATACCTCGATGGTCAAGGGCGCCAATGGCAATCTGGTTAAGCGCGACCGCAGCTACAGCATGAACATCTTCATGGGCGGCTGGTCCGGGTGGGCATTTTGGGGAGATCAGCAGTGGGAAGTTTACCACGCGCTTGATGATATCGAAGATCCTTCCGAACGATTCGTATTGCTGGACATGCGGCCCAACAGCATCAATGCCGGCAATTATCGGGTGGACATGTCCGGCTGGCCAAACCAGCCACAATTGCACCGGTTCTGGCAGGACTACCCCGGTGTGTATCACATCGACGCCACGATGTTTTCGTTCGCCGATGGCCACTGCGAGAAGAGACGCTGGCAGGACGAGCGTACGAAGAATCCCCCAGAGGACGCGGCCGGTAACATCCCGAACCGCAAAATCTCGACGCCGAACAACAAGGACGTTTACTGGATGCAGGAGCGCACGACGCGGAAGGAAAACCCGCAAAAAAAATATACAGGGCCAGCCTACGCCTACACCGCAAAACTGGCCGGCCATCGTTACTGGGGCTACTGGCCGTCTCCCGGGGAATAGCCCGGCGCTTGGCCAAGCGAGGTGTTTGACTTACCATAACAATCAGGCTAATTTAATTTAAAGTGAAAAAGGCATTCACTCTGATTGAACTTCTGGTCGTAATCGCGATCATCGCCATCCTCGCGGCGCTGCTTCTTCCTGCCCTGAGTAAAGCCAAGCAGACTGCCACCGGCATCGCGTGCCTGAATAACAACCGGCAGTTGATGATCGCGTGGAATATGTTTTCCACCGACAACGATGGACGCACCATTTACGCTAGTGCGTGGTACTATCCCGGTTTCGAGTACCCCTCCGGCTTGAAATACGAGCCTACCGCAGATTTTTCCTGGTGCGCCACGCAGTATCAGGGCGATGGCTCGCTAAAGGACTGGCTGGAAATCTCCGCCCTCTTCCCCTACACCGGCAAAAACCGGGATGTGTTCCATTGTCCCGAGGACAAAAATATCGCCTTGGCCAAGGAGAGGGGCTGGCCAGAGCGGGTGCGCTCCTACAGTATGAATATCTACGCTGGCGGCTGGTCGGGCTGGCCGTTTCAAGGCGACCAAATGTGGAAAATCTACCGACAGCAGTCGGACTTCCGCGACCCGGCCAACCGGTTCGTCCTCATGGACATGAACGACAAAAGCATCAACGCCGGCAACTACCGGGTCCATATGGCTGGCTGGCCCAACAACCCAAAGCTATACAGGTTTCAGCAGGATTGGCCCGCCTCGTGGCATAACAACGGCTGTAGTTTCTCCTTCGCCGACGGCCACGCCGAACGCAAAAAATGGCTGCACGACGACACAATAAACATCACCTCAGACCCCCAAGCTCGGAACGTCGTCATAAGCCCCGACAACCCCGACATCGCCTGGATGCAGGATCGAGCAACCCGCCCCAACCCCGGTTGGCAAAAACAAAACTGGGTACTACAGTGGACCGGTGCCATGCATCTCAAGCCGTGGCAATGGTGGGGCTACTGGCGTATGCCGGGCGAGGTCCCCGCAGACAGCCTCAGTCCAAAACCCACCTACGCCGACTGACCGGCGGAAGTTATCCTGCTGGACTGGCAACGGTTTTCTGTCAGACTTGTCTCGCCATGACCATTAATCCATTCCATTCGATTGGGTTGAAACTTGCCACGACGCTCGTGGCCGGTTTTCTTTTTTACCATACCGCCGGCGCCGCCGAGCCAAACCAAACTGAGGAGAGTTTCTCCGCTGAAGTCACCAAGACTTTCGCATACAAATACCTCAAGTATCTGCCTGAAGGGTACGACGGCAAAAAGAAATTTCCGCTGCTGCTTTTCCTGCACGGCGCAGGTGAGCGAGGAGACAATCTCGACCTTGTTACAGTGCATGGACCACCTAAGTTGATAAAGAAGGGCAAAAAATTCCCATTCATAGTGATCTCTCCACAATGCCCCAAGGGAAGCTGGTGGGATGCCGAGGGACTCGACGCGCTGCTTGATGAATTCATCGGCAAGCATGCCGTGGACGAGTCGCGCATCTACTGCACCGGCCTGAGCATGGGCGGCTACGGTACCTGGGCTCTCGGCGGGCAAAACGCAAAACGCTTCGCAGCACTGGCACCAATATGCGGTGGCGGCAACCGCACAGACGCCCGACGGATCGGAAAAAAACCGGTGTGGGTGTTTCACGGCGCCAAAGACAGCGTCGTGCCACTGGATGAATCCCAGCGCATGGTGGACGCCTTGAAGCGGCGCGGCGGCAAGCCGAAGTTCACCATCTACCCCAAGGCCAACCACGACTCTTGGACCAAGTCGTACGACAACCCCAAGCTGTATGAGTGGTTCCTCTCGCACAAAACCGAGTAATGCCTGAACAGGCGCCAAGCACTGCAACTCAGTGAACGCGCTGTTCATCATAGACGGCCTGCCGCTTGAAGATCGCCGGGCCAGAGAGGCGCTGCGCATCGCCGCCGGCACCGGTGTCTGGAACAAAGTCAGGCCCACCCTCTGTTTCACCCGGGCCAACGACCCGGCGCTTGGCCAAGCGGAAGACGGCGAACTACGCCGCTACATGAGTCTGCTGCGCGAGACTGCGGGCGGCCTGTTCACCCGCGCGCCGGAGGAGCCGGACGGCATCCTTCGCCACACCGACGAGGCCGGCTTGGCCAAGCTCATCGGCGAAGCCGACACGGTGCTGCGTTTTTGAGCTGCCGCCCGGTTCAAGCGGCTTGTGTTCCGCCTCCCCCTTCACTAGCGTCACCGCCGATGACTCTTGAAGACCACGCCGGAGATGTCGTTGGCAAGGCCCGCAAAGGGCTGGGTGTCAGCCCAGGGCAAATCGCCGAGGCAGGCGGTTTCACAGCCGAGGGTTACGGCAGGTTTGAAAAAGACGGCACCTTCGACGAGTTGCCCGACTTCGAGAAAATGGGTGAACTACTCCACCTTGACGCCCACAAGCTCGCCACCATCGCCACCGGGTGGCGTCCCCGCGCCGCCGACCTCGAGGCCAACAAGACCGTCCGGCAAATCACCACCAACGAGGGCATGGAGGTGCACTGCTATCTCGTGTGGGATGCTGCCACCCGAGAGGCGGCATTGTTCGACACCGGCTGGAGCGCCGATCCGATTCTGGCGTTGCTGCAGGAAAACGAGCTCACCCTGAAGCGACTCTTCATCACCCACACCCACCACGACCACGTCGCCGCGCTTACGCCGATCCGCAAACAATTCCCCGACTTAGCGCTGCACTCCAGCTCGCCCAACGCACCGGAGGGTCAACGCAACCAGCCCGGCCAAGTCGCCGAATTGGGTAGCCTGCAAATCACCTCCCGCGAAACCCCCGGCCACGCCGACGACGGGGCGACCTACGTGATCGACAACTTCCCCGGCTTCGCGCCGAAAGTGGCGATGGTCGGCGACGCGATCTTTGCCGGCTCGATGGGTGGCGCGCCCGAGCACTACCAGCTTGCGCGGGAAAAAGTGCAGTCGGAGATAATGAGCCTCTCCGCCGAGACGATCCTCTGCCCCGGCCACGGCCCCATCACCACCGTCGCCGAGCAACTCACTGTCAACCCGTTTTTCTAGACCTCCGCCCTTTCCTGTTCAGAGCAGTTTTTTGAGTTGTTCCTGGTATCGGGTGTAGACGAAGCCCAGCCCGAGAAACACACCGCCCATCACGAAGAAACTGGCGATCTTCATCTTGGTTTCCATTTGCCAAATGATCGGTACGAGCGACACCAGCGCGATGGCCAGCGTGCCCAGGCCCATCAGGCGATACCACCGCTCCCGCAGGCCTAGGCCGGCGCCGAAGTAAACCACCGCGAGCAACGACCACGCGATCGTGCGTGCACCGTGCTCGCCAATATCCGAGACCCATATCGACAACCAAATGAACAACAGCGAGCCACCAACGAGAATCAGCCATTGGTGGGTCAAGTCCGGCACTTTTTTGTCGACCTCGCAACGCCGCGCCAATTGCTGAACGCCAAACATCGCAACGATCGCCACCAGACTTTGCCAAAACGCATAGTCACCGATGAACTGGCCGGCCAGGGCGAGGTAACCGATCACCGCATAAGCCAGCGCCAGCCATTGCCATTCGCGGGCCGGCCTCAGGAATTGCATGGTGAAAAACACCACACCCACCGAGATGAATACCAGCACCCGCCACTCCTCCGGGACGTAATTGCCGATCCACAACAAGCCAAGCGCGGCGGCGATAATGCGGTAGACCAATTGAGTTTTGGCAACCCAAGTGTGAATCAACTCCGGCACTTGGCCAATGTGCGCGATGGCGATCGGGACGGCGATGTTCATCAGGTACATCGTGACAATCGGGATCAGCGCAAGGATGGCATGCTCGTCGGATCTTTCGATGCATATTTTGAACATTACCCAACAGGACATCAAAAGATAAACCTGCGAAAACAAACCGACGAATCGTGCCCGGGTAAACACCGCGTACACCGTCATGCCGACCGAGACCACCGCTCCCGCCCAAAGCCAATTGTGGTTAAGTTTGACACCTTCGTGCAACCAAGCGAGCAATGACAAAACAAAGCCACCTGATAACACCGCCTCGATGATCAAGGGCAACCGCTTGGCCAATGGACCGTCCGGGCAACATTCGGTAAATTGGTCTCGTTGCAAACGCCACCAATGCGCCTGGCCAAGCGTGAGCACAAACGCGCAGAACAACGGCCAATTGAATTCAGGGGTCTTTCCAACCAAGCTAATCGCTAACAACAATCCAATCGCACCTGGCACTTGGCCAAGCAGCGTAAATTCACGGAGCTTCCACCAGTAAACTGACCCGGTGAACAACACGGTGGTTACCAGAAGAATCGCTGGAATCCACTCCTCCGATGGCACAACTTTGAGTGGATCGCTCCAAAAGGCGGCCAATCCTATAAACAAGCCCAACCCGGTCAGATAACTCACCCGCGGCCGCAATATCGATTCGAGCGCGGACTCAATCCGCTCGTGACAAAGCCGGGCGTTAAACAACAGAAA
>JABGZB010000030.1 GCA_018674955.1 Verrucomicrobiota bacterium
CATGCCAATCGGCTGGTTGGCCACCTGAAAGCCGTACTCGATCGAGTGAGCTAGAAAGCCGTCGGGATCGAACAGATACACGCCGCCGCCGTCAGCCGAAAGCGAAACACCGGTGTTGAAACCGCCAGCCGGTTGGTTGCCATCAAACCGCACGACGACTGTGCCGCCCTTTTTGATCGTCGTGCCGGCAGGGAATGTCCAGTCGCCGGCGCCGGCGTCGCGTCGCGACAGGCTCACGCCGTCGAGTGACACCCCCGACCCGGTGTCGTTGTAAAGCTCGACCCAGTCGGACGTGCCGTTGCGGTTGAACGCCAGCACCTCGTTGAGCCGGGGGACATCGTACGACGGGACGATGTTCGGCGCGCCGGGCGTGGCGCCCTTGGTGAACTTCACCGTTCCGCTGCTGCCGTCGGGCCGGCGGCCCTCCGACACACCGTTCCGCTGCCGGGCATATTTCATGGTCGCAAACTCGACGCCCTCGGACGTAATCAGCGTGATCGTAGCGCCATCGGCCGGCAGCGAAAGATCGACGTGTCCCGGGCCGGGTCGGGTGTCGAGCCAGACACGCATATGGCCACGAGGCGGGATGGTGGCGATGCGATGCAGCCCGTCGATCTGCTGATCGACCCGAATGTGCAGGCCGGTAATGAGCGCCTGTGCGTTGGCGTCGGGGTTGTACAACTCGAGCCAGTCGCGCCCGCCCTCCGCCGGGTCAGCGAGCCACTCGTTGATGACAAGATTCGTGAGGGCCGCCGGTTGCGTGGGTTGATTGAGTTTGCCAAACGTCGGCTTGGCCGTTGTCCAGCCGTTGGCGGTGCGGACAATCGACGAGTCGACAGCACCGAAGGTCACGGCATCGACACGACTGCCGTTGGCATCGAACAACGCGACCGAGTCGCCCGCCTGGCCAAGGCCGAAACCGGCCCGCAGCCCGTCGCCCTCCCCCTCGCCGCACCAGACGCCGAGCAGACCCGCCTGGCCAAGCGCGGTGCCGTCGGGGAAACCAAACGTGTTGCCGTCGCCATCGCGCAGCGTCCAACCTGAGAGATCGACCGCCACTTGGCCAAGGTTTCGCAACTCAACAAAATCGGCTTCGGGCGAGAGCGGCGACTGCACGTGCACCTCGTTAATGATGACCAGCGAGCCGCCGGCAGACGCGCCAATTTCCCCGGGCGAGCCGGCCTTGGCTGCGCTGTCGCGCCAGTTCGACGCCGCGCCGGGGTCGGCCAACAGATCGATCAACTCGAGCGAATGCCCGTCGCCGTCGGCCGAGCTTGGCCAAGCGCCGCCGTCGCTGAAGTCCACTTCGACAACACGCCGCCACCTGGCATCGAGTAGGGCCAACCGCTCGCCGTTGTTTGACAGGCTGCCACGGTACCAACCGTCCACAGCCAGGCCGGGGTAGCGCAGCTTGAATGCGTCGGGGTCGTTGTCGGACGCAAGCACGAGAAACTCGCCGGGGCCGATGACGGCGTCGCCGGCGAAAGTAAAGTCGATGCCGTCGAACCGATGCCAGCCGAGCGATACGTCGAACGTGCCGCTGTTGTGCAGCTCAACAAACTCGTACTCACTACCGCCGAGCGGGTTGTACATGATCTCGGTGAAGCGCAGCGGCGTGCCGGCGCGCCCGGCCTGAAACGAATGCTCAACCAGTGCGCTCCATTGGCCGTTGTACATCGTGCGGGTGCGAATCGTAGTGTCGCCCGTGAGCTTGACCGGCGATGTGTACTTGAGCACGCCGTCGGCAATCTCGGCACCGCTGCGCTCGCCAATCGACAGCTCTGCGTTGATGAGCATGTCAGAACTACCAAGACCGGAGTTGAGGCCATGGATGGCGAGAATATTGTTCCCGGCTTTCAGCTTATTGATGTACTTGCCGGCGTCGAAGCTGACCCACGTCACCGCCGATGCGTCGTCATGCTGGCCGGTAGCGCCGGCGTTCCAGCCCGGATTGGCGGCGGCGTTGGCGCTGACGATGCGTGTGCCGTTGAGGTAGGCGACGAAGCCGTCGTCGTACTTCATGCGGAGCACCATGAAGTTAGACTTTTTGCGGTCCTCTACCGACACCCGGAACGGGATACGCACAAACACCGACTGGTTGATATCGTTCATCTCGCTGTCCACATCGATGCCGATGTGTGGATCGTAATCGGCATTCTGGTCGTAGCCAACCCCGTCGTTGCCGGAGTCCCAGTCGTCGTGGTCGAACGGTTCCCTACCGCCGCGCCACTGAGTGCCGAGAGTGTTGCCGCCGTTGTCCACGGATGGAACCAATGCCCACTTTTCGGCGGAACCGTTGAGAATGGTTTTGCCAGTCTCGGCCACTTCCCCCGGGCGGCGCGGGTCGCTGCCGTCGGTCGTGTAGTAAATAACGCCATCGGTCGCCGTGAGGTTGAGACTGTAACCGGCTGGAACCGCGCCACCGGGCTGGCTGAATTGCGGCGCGGCGGCGGATGCCTGAATGTTTTGCGTCGCCATTTGGCTCATGACGATGGCGCGCCGGCGGGGCACCCAGGTGGTCTCGACAGTCGAGTTCATATTGCTAATCACGCCGGTCATTTCCTCCTTCATTTCGCGGAAGCGGCGCAGCACATTCTCGTCAGTCAACGCGCCGCCGTTGAAGTAGTGGATCTGCACCCGGTCGGCAAAGCGCATGCGGAACTCTGGGTTCTTCTGCAGCGAGCGGTAAAACAGGGCGATGTCCGCCCCGCCAGCGAGCGGGCCGCTGGTGAGGTTGTTGCCAGTGACGCCGCGGCCGTTGTTACCGAACGACCATTCGGCGTCCCACACGAGGAATCGCCACCTCGCTCCGGGCACTCGCTCACGGGCAGCCCGCCAGTTGTTATGCGGCCAGTCGCCAGTGTTCGCATACACGTTGAGCATGATGTAGTCGATGAAGTTGTCGACATTGAGTAGGCGCTCGACCGCCGCGTAGTTTTGCGGGACGGAGAGGTTTTTCAGCAGGGCGCTCTTGAGTTCATTCCACTTCGTCATGTCACCCTCGCGGAGTTCACCGTACTGAGCGATGATGTCCCACTCCGACTCACCGCCGTTCCACGAGTTGAGAAAGTCGCTGTCGATGCGTTCGGTGGGGTTATAGTAGCCCTTGGATTTGCCGTTGAGATAAAGGTTCATGAACGTGCCACGCGCAGCGACCTGGCCCATGTCCGCCGAGAGCCGCCGCACCAGTTCGTCGATGACGAACGGGTTTGTGTTGTCGTTCATACCTGCCCGCAAAACGATGTGATTGAAGTCCTCCACCTGCAGCGCCGGAAAAAACGGATGCCGCAGTCGCCCCGGCCCGTAGTCGCCGCGGAAATAGAGGCGGAAGGAATACTTGCCGGCGGGCGGCCCGGCGTTCGGGTTGTAGCGGCCGCGGATGTAGTTGCCGCCCTGCACGCGCAGGCCGGCGTTGGCCTGCAGCGTCTCGCCGGTGTCGGGATAAATCAGCTCCATCGAGACCGGCCGCTCCCACGCGATGCCTCGCTTGGTCGTGTTGCGCGGATTCGTCTCCATGATGCCGGTGTTGCCCCACAGATTGGAGTTCTCCGTCACCAACGACATCATCGGCAGCGACGTCACGCCCTTGCTGAGATTGTAGGCGTACGTGTGCGTCTCCACGCGTGACGGCAGCATGCCGCTCTTGAACGCTGCCGCCCGCACCACGGTCGTCCGGCGCACCGCCAGCGGGTTGGTGTATTTCTTGCCGTTGGTCGCGGTCGGCTCGGAGTAGTCGGTCGTGTACCGGATCACCGCGCCCGGCTCGCCGGTGGTGAGGTGCACCCGGAATTGCGCGTCATAAATACCGCGCTGCGCGCTGAACAGCGGCGGCGCAAGCATCCCGCGAATGGTGCTGCCACGATTGGCCAGGCCCGGCGTCGGTGTCGCAAACCAAGCCCAGCCACCCTTGGCCAAGCGGCCGTACGAAATGTTGCTGCGCTGCTCGGGGAACGCCGGCGCGATCTCGTCGGCGACACGCCGCGGCAGCTCCGGGCTGAACAGGCCAAGGTACTCGCCCTCGACGCCGAGCTTGAAATTCGTGTGCAATGCTTGGCCAAGCGCGCGGCGGTTTTTCCCCGTGGCGTGCACGATCAGCGATGCGCTTGGCCGGATCGTCACGCCGGGAAACACCCACTTGCCCGGCTTGGTTGAGTCATCGCTTAGCGACCAGCCGGCGAGATCGACCGTGACGCCACCGTTGTTCCGCAACTCGATCCAGTCGCCGACCTCGCCGTCGTCGTCCTTAAGCCCGTCTCGGTTGGCTGCGAGAAACTCATTGATTACCACTTGGCCAAAGTCGTGATCGGCATCGACCTTGTAATGCCAGCCCTCCGCCGCGAGCCGGTTCGGCTCCGCCGCAAGGTCGGTGATGCCGTGGTTCGCCATCCAGGCGATCGTCACGATGCCGCTCTCGGCCGGCTCGAACTCAATCTGCCACGGGCCGCTGGCCACGCCGGCGAGCGAAGTCGGCGCTTGGCCGTTGACTCGCAGGTCGGACACGTCGAAACCTCGGACCGGTTCGCTGAAGAACAGGCGCACGCGGCTCAACCCTCGCACCGTGCTGCCCGGCGGCGGCAGGATGGTTGCCAACGAGGGCGGCATGTCATCAACGATGCGGTAATGGTGCGTGGCGGCGGCGGTGGCCATCGGATTGGGCGGACGCGCCGTGTCGGCGATGCCATGATTGGGTTTCCACGACAGCGTCGCCTCGCCAAAATCACCCGGCGCAAAAGTGAACGTCCATGATTTGTTGCCGCCGCGAAGCTGCACCGCCGGGTCGCCGTTAAGCCAAAGGTCATCGGCATCAACCCCTGTGACTTGCTCGTCGAAACGCACCGTTATCTCACGCAACAAACTGACATTGCCCGGCGGCGGATTGAGCGACACGACTTTCGGCGGCGATTTGTCCGGCCGGTAACTCCGCAATTCGGCATCCATCATGAAGTCGCTGCTCGTCAGGTTGATGTTGAATCCCATGATGGCAATCAGGTTTTTGCCATCGACGAGATACTGGCCGGGATTGGCCAGCGCGAACGTCTCGACGTTGCCGGACTCGTGGCTGATGCTCGCGAACGAGTCGTGCGAAAAGTCGGCCGAGCCGCCGACGTTGAGCACCTGTTCGCCGTTGATCCAAACAACGAAGCCGTCGTCGTAGTCCACCAGCAAGTCGAGTGCGGAAATCTGCGCGGGATTGGGCACAGTGAAGGTGCGGCGGAAAAACATCGTGGAGTAAGTGTTGCGCATGTCGCCGATCACCGTGCCGCCGTTGCCGTCGCCGTAACGGATCGGCGAGGCGCCGCTTGGCCAATCGCTATCGTCGAAGTCCGGCTCGGCCCACTCCAAGTCACCGCCGGAGGGATGGTCGTTGCCCTTGTAGTAGCTCCACTTTGCCCCGCTCTCAAAGAGCGTATCGGCATTGGCCTCGCTGGCCAGCCAAGCGCCCGCCAAAAACAGCAGCGTCGCCGCCGTGATCGATTTCAATTTCACTTCTTACGATTCATCGCCATCACACTGAGCCCGCCAAAAATGGTGCCGGAACCGCCGGTGATAATGCGCTTCACCGGCAGGCCGGTCTTGGGGTCCTTCTTCAGCTGCTCGTCGCTCATCCTCTGCTCGATCTCGAAGCGGCGGACTTTCTGTCCCTTCTTCGCCGGAATAGTCTCGTAAATATAAATGGGCATGATTGGTTACACTTTAACTCGCCCGGCAGCGTATCGGATCAGCCGTACTGATCAATCACTTTCCCGTCCGCCTCGTAGGCGACGTAGGACGGTTTTCCATTTTGGATCGTGATACAAATGAGATGCCGCTTGCTCGCCGCCTTGGCCAGATACCACAATTTACCCGGCTTGGGCACCGCCCGGGTATCGACTCCCCAGCAGCCGTCGCCGAGGTAAAGAATGCCGTTTTTCTCGTCCACCTTGTTGCCCCGAAGCCGGTGAGTACGCTTGTAGGTGTGATGGTCATTCTCAAAGACGGCAGTCACGAGATACTTGTCGAACAACGGACACCAGTTTTTGATGATCATCTGCGCCAGCGGATCCTTTGATGGATCGTTGCTATCCTTGGGAGGCTTGGCTGTGCCGTAGGCGGGCTTGTGGTAGCACGCGAAGATTAAGGGAACCTTCCCTGCGCGCTTGGCCAAGGCCTGTCCGAGCCAGACCGTCTGCTCCCCCTCCACCCGCTCCGTCAAGTCGGAGTCGAGCACGATCAAGCTCAAGTAGTCGCCAAAGTCCATCGCGTAAAAACTGCGCTTGGCCGGCAGCGGAAAAAGGCTGTAAAAATATTTGGCGGCTTTCGGCTTTTTACCAGTGCCACCGGCAACCTCGTGATTGCCGATCGCCACGACCATCGGGATTAGGCAGCCGTCCGACTTTCGCACGCTGTTGAGAATCCACGACTCCAGCCAGTCGTCCCACTTGGCCACCTCCTTGGAACTGGCGTTGGCGTAGGCCAGATCGCCGCCCAACAGCGCGAACCACGGATTGAGCTGGGCCGCGCGCTGGTTCATCGCGTCGAGGTACTTGCGTTTGTGCATCATGTCGCCGCCGGTCACGAATCGGAAATTGGCCGGGAGCGTGCGCGGCAATGTGCGAAACTTGAAGTACCGCCCGCCGCGGATCGGAGTCTCGGATCGAATAGTGAACATGTACTCGGTGTCCGGCTGCAACCCGCGAAGTTCGACGTGGTGAACGATTCTTTTCTCCTGGTCGGCAAATATGTGATTGAAGCCACGGGCCAATGACCACCGGCTCACAGCCGGCGCGTCCGAGCGGCGGTACATCACAAAGTCATTGCTGCGAGCATCGCCATCCATCCAGTTAACAACGATAGTGGTGGTGGGATCGACCCGCCAAGTGAGGTACACGAGCGGCCCCTTGGCCAAGCGCTTGGCCAACGCCCGGTAAGGCGTTACCACCAAGGCGGATAGCACCAACAGGAAAAAACGCCGGCCAGTTTGTAACGGTTCAAATTTCACAAAAGCAGAAACAGCACCGAAAATTAAGCGCGAGCGCCCCCGAGTCAATGCGGAGATTTCGTTTTTACACGAAAAACCGACCAAAACGATGGTTTTTTTCTTCAAACAACATGTTGACTCGCTTTTGGTTTTTGGTAATGTTCCCGCCCCTTTACTTCCGGGGAGTTCTGAATGAAGACCTATTTACCAAAGATCGACAAGCTAAACCGCACCATCGACGAGCAGCCGAGAAAGTGGCACATCATCGATGCCGATGGCGCTGTGCTGGGCAAGGTGGCCACCAAAGCGGCCAACCTTTTGCGCGGCAAAAACAAGCCAGCTTTCACGCCGCATCTCGACACGGGCGACTTCGTCGTGGTGATCAATGCAGAAAAAGTGGTGCTGACCGGCAAGAAGGAAACGGAAAAAGTAATGACCACTTACTCCGGTTACCGCGGCGGCTTGAAGAAATTTTCACCATCGGATGTCCGGGCGAAACACCCGGAGCGGCTAGTCGAGAAGGCCGTGAAGGGCATGATCCCCCGCAACCGATTGGGCCGGCAAATTTTCAAGAAACTGAAAGTGTACGCTGGGCCGGATCATCCGCATAAGGCGCAAGCACCGGCTGCCCTCGAACTGGCATAACACAGATTTTTTATATGGCTCAAATTGAGGAATTTTTAGGAACAGGCCGCCGCAAGACTGCGGTTGCCCGCGTGCGGTTGACAGCTGGCGGCTCCGGCAAGATCACCGTCAACGGTCGTGACGTGGAGAATTACTTCACCGTCGAGAACCAGCGCACGATCGCAGTCAAGCCGCTCGAGACCGTCGAGATGAACGAGAAGGCTGATGTCCGCGTGAAGGTCGCCGGTGGCGGCATCGCCGGCCAGGCCGGCGCGGTGCGGCTCGGCATTGCCCGTGCGCTGGAGAAGTACGATGGAGAACTGCGCCAGCCCCTCAAAGATGCCGGCCATCTCTCTCGTGACCCCCGCAAAAAAGAGCGAAAGAAGCCCGGCCAACCCGGCGCACGGAAGAACTTCCAGTTCAGCAAACGCTAAATTGTAACACTTTTCGAGCCCCGCTGGTTGAAACGCTGGCGGGGCTTTCTGTTTTTCGGTACCGTCATTTAAAGCAACATTGGCCAAACGAGGCCCCAACATTTAAACCATCATGTCAGGGACAAAAACCAACACCGCGATAGTGGGCGCCTCCGGTTACTCCGGCGAGGAGCTGGTGCGCCTGTTGCTTGGGCACCCGCACGTCAACCTGTCGGTACTGACCTCGCGCCAGTACGCCGGCCAAGCGGTGACCTCTGTCTTCCCTCGCTTTGCCGGTTACACCGGAGCCAACGGCCTGACTTTTTCCGAGCCATCGATCGATCTGATCGCCGATAAGGCGCAGGCCGTTTTCCTCGCTCTGCCCCACGGCGTCGCCGCCGAGTTTGCCGTGCCGTTGGTCGAGCGCGGCGTGACGGTGATCGACCTGAGCGCCGACTTCCGCCTCAACGACGCCAATACCTACAACGAGTTCTACGGCGCTGAACACCCCTCGCCGGAGTGGCTGTCCAAGGCCGTTTACGGACTGCCGGAAATCCGACGCGACGCCATCGCCGACGCGACGCTCATCGCCTCGCCCGGCTGTTATCCGACGAGCATTTTGTTACCGACTCTCCCGCTGCTCGAGGCCGGTTTGATCGATCCCGAGCAAATTATCGCCGACTCGTTGAGCGGCGTCAGCGGTGCTGGGCGGAAGACTGACGTGTCACTCTTGTACGTCGAATGCAACGAGAGCCTCCGGCCTTACGGCGTGCCGAAGCACCGGCACTTGTCGGAGATCGAGCAGGAACTCAGCTTGGCCAACGGCGCGCCGGTCACCCTTCAATTCACCCCGCACCTGGTTCCGGTGAACCGCGGCATTCTCACCACTCTTTATTTCGCCCCCGCGTCTGGCCAAGCGGACGACTTCACCCAATGGACAGACGACATCGCCAACTGCCTCGCCAAGCGCTACGCCGACGAGCCGTTCGTTCGGCTCACCGGCAGCGACCGATTGCCCGACACTAAAAACGTCACCGGAACCAACACGATCGAAATCGGATGGGCCGCCGATTCGCGCACGAAGCGACTGCGCGTTTTCAGCGCCGAGGACAACCTCGTCAAAGGTGCCAGCGGGCAGGCGGTGCAATCGTTCAACATCCGGTTTGGCTTCGACAAAACAGCCGGGTTGCCCATCTAAACCGTGGCCAAGTTTAAAAAAATCAGGGGATCAATCACCACGCCGCTTGGCTTCCGGGCGGCCGCACGGTTTTGCGATGTCAAAACACTCGGCACCGGCAAAGGCAGCGACAAGGGCCAAAAACGGGACCTCGCGCTTATCGTCTCCGACGTCCCGGCGAAAGCCGCCGGGATGTTTACGACAAACCAGATTTGCGCCGCGCCGGTGAAGCTCTGCGTCGCGCATTTGAGCAACAGCACCGCGCGCGCCGTCGTCATCAACTCCGGCAATGCCAACGCCTGCACCGGCCCGCAGGGCTTGGCCGACGCACTCGAAATGGCCGCGCTCACCGGCCAAGCGCTTGGCCTCAAAACCACCGACGTGCTCGTCGGTTCGACCGGCCGGATCGGCGTCCCGCTGCCTATGCCGAACATTAGAAAGGGCATCACCGCCGTCGCCGGGCAACTCCAGCCCACCCAGGCCGCCGCTGCGGAAGCCGCCGAGGCCATCCTGACGAGCGACACGCAGTCCAAGCAGATCGCCGTCGAGTTTCGGCTTGGCGGTAAAACGGTGCGGCTCGGCGGCATCGCCAAGGGCGCGGGAATGATCCAGCCCGGCATGAGCCCGACCGGCGCGCGGCCCGCCTCCACGCCGCAAGGGCTGCACGCCACCATGCTCGCCTACCTCACCACCGACGCAAACGTCAATGCGGCCAACTTGAAAAAGTGTCTCCGCGAAGCCGTTGCACAAAGTTTCAACTGCATCACCGTCGATGGCGACATGAGCACCAACGACACCGTGCTGCTGTTGGCCAACGGCTTAGCCGACAACGGCAAATTGGGCGCAGCCGACCTGAAAACGTTTCAAGCCACGCTGAATCACGTCTGCCTCGCGTTGGCGAAAATGATTGTACGCGACGGCGAAGGCATCAGCCGCGTCGTCACCGTGCGCGTCGCCGGGGCCAAGTCGTTTGCTGACGCCGACGCAGCGGCGCGGGCCGTCGGCAACAGCGCGCTCGTCAAGACAAGCTGGAGCGGCGGCGATCCGAACTGGGGCAGGATCATCGATGCGCTGGGCTACTCCCCCGCCAGAGTCGTCGAGGAAAAAGTGGACATCGCCTACAGCGCGAGCGGCTCACGTAAAAAAATTTACTCGCTCAAAAAGGGACGGCCCACACGCACCGCGTTCGGGACCCTTTGCAAGGCAGTCGAACCGATCGAGTTCGACCTGCACATCAACCTAAACCTCGGTAGGGCCACCGCCGTGCTCCACGCTGCCGACCTCACCGAGGCATACGTAGAGTTCAACAAAGGCAACATCAACGACCCCTCATCGCTCGGGGGCTAAGAAATGGATAATCTCATAGCCAAGGCGGATACTTTGCTAGAGGCATTGCCGTATGTGCAGCGGTTTCGGGGGGAGACGTTTGTCATTAAGTACGGCGGCAGTTTTATGGACTCGACCGACTCGGCAGTACGCGGCGGCGTGGCGCGCGATGTCGTTTTCATCGAGGCGGTTGGCATCAACCCTATCATCGTGCACGGTGGCGGCAAAGCGATCACCCGCGCGCTGGAACAGGCCGGTGTCGAGACTCGTTTCGAGCAGGGGTATCGCGTGACGACGCCGAAGTCGGTCGAGGTCGTCGAGCAGGTTTTGTCGCGGGAGATCAACCCCGACATCGTCGGGATGATCAACAAACTTGGAGGGAAGGCGCGTGGTTTTTCCGGCACGGAGATTTTTCGTTGCAAACCGTTTCGCCCGCTTGGCCAAGCGGGCGAGCCGCTCGACATCGGCTTGGTCGGTGAAGTCACCGGGGTGAATACCACGCCGCTGCTCGAGTGCATCGCGCAGGACATCACGCCCGTGATCAGCCCGACGGCCACGGGCGAGAACGGTCAGGTTTACAACTGCAACGCCGACGTCGCCGCCGGGCAGGCGGCTGTCGCGCTCGGGCCCAAGCGCCTGGTTTACATGAGCGACGTGCCGGGCCTGTTGCAAAACCCGGACGACCCGGCGAGTGTGATTTCGCATTTGCCGGTGGCCGAGGTCGAGGCGCTCAAGGCGGGCGGCGTGATCTCGAAAGGCATGATCCCGAAAGTAGACAGCGCCGTAACGGCGGTGGCGGCGGGAGTCGAAAAGGTTTTTTTCATCGACGGCAGGTTAAGCCACTCGCTGCTGTTGGAGATTTTTACCGACGCCGGAGTCGGCACGGAGATTGTGAAACGATGAACCAGAAAATCATTGAACGCTTCAAGCAATTCGTCGCCCCGACTTATGGGCGGTTCCCGATAACGCTCGATCGCGGCGAGGGCGCCTACGTCTGGGACACCGACGGCAAACGTTACCTCGACCTCGGTGGCGGGATCGCGGTGAACTGCCTTGGCCACGCAAACGCAGAGATCGCTCAAACGCTCGCGGAGCAGTCGGCCAAGCTGATGCACTGCACTAATTTTTACCACTTTGAGGGCCAGGTGCAGCTCGCTGAAGGCTTGGCCAAGCGACTTGCCCAGGGGCGTGTGTTTTTCGGCAATAGCGGCGCGGAGGCGTCGGAGGTGATGCTCAAACTGGCGCGGCGGCTAGGCCAGGCGGAGGGCAGGTTCGAAATCATCACCGCCGAAAACTCATTTCACGGCCGGACGATGGCAGGCATATCGGCAAGCGGGCAAAAAAAGCTGAAGGACGGGTTCGCTCCCCTGCTCGAGGGATTCGCGCACGTGCCGTACAACGACATTGACGCCGTGCAGTCGGCAATCACGCCGGCCACGGTCGCGGTGATGATTGAGGGTATACAGGGCGAGGGTGGCATTCGCCCAGCGTCGGCGAAATACCTGCTTGGCCTGCGCGCACTATGCGACGAGCGCAACCTGCTGCTGCTATGGGACGGCGTGCAGTGCGGGCATTTTCGGACCGGCTCGTTCCAGAGTTTCCAGGCGATACTCGGCGATCAGACCGGTGATTTTTTGCCGGATGCCGTCGGCATGGCTAAGGCGCTCGGCGGCGGTTTCCCGATGGGTGCGGTATGGATCTCGGAGAAGCACGCCGACGTGCTCGGCCCGGGAACGCACGGCTCGACGTTCGGCGGCAACCCGCTGGCCTGCGCAGTGGCAAACAAGATTCTGGAAGTGATCGATCGCGACAATCTGGCTGGCAACGCGAATACGCTTGGTCAATTCTTTCTCGATGAACTGGCCAATCTGCGGGAGAAATATCCGGCAGCCATCCGTGAAGTGCGCGGACTTGGTCTGATGATTGGCATCGAGATGGGTCACGGCTTTGGATCGTTCGATGACAGCAAACCGGCTACAGTACAGTGGGTATCGGCCCTGCACAAGGTCGGGATGCTGACCATCCCAGCCGGTTCGTCAGTCATCCGTTTTTTGCCGCCGCTCAACTTGAAGCAAGAAGAGGCCCAAGCCGGTCTCGATTTGTTTGAACAAACCATCCAGAAGGTAATTGAATGAAACACCTTTTAAAACTCGAAGGCATGCCAAGTGCGGCGATGGAGGAAATCCTCGCCTCGGCGAAAGTCATTAAGGCCAAGCGAGGTGGTGGCGAAGCCAAGCCGCTTGACGGCCAGACGTGGGCGCTGATTTTCACCAAGTCCTCCACGCGCACGCGGGTGTCGTTCGAGGTTGGCATTCGCGAACTCGGCGGCTCGGTGATGTTTCTCAACGCGAACGACATGCAGCTTGGCCGCGGCGAACCGATCAAGGACACCGCGCGCGTGCTAGGCCGTATGGTGCACGGTGCTGTCATCCGCACCTTCGCGCAGGCGGACGTCGAGGAGTTTGCGGAGTACTCGGGCATCCCGACCATCAACGCGCTGACCGACGACGAGCATCCGTGCCAAATCCTGACCGACATCTTCACGTTTCAGGAACGGCGCGGCCCGATCCGGGGCAAGGTGGTCACGTACGTCGGCGACGGCGGGTGCAACGTGCCGGTCTCGTGGGTGCATGCGGCGGCGGCGTTGGACTTCGAGCTACGCATCGCTGCGCCGTCGGAGTTCCAGCCAAGCACGGAGATCCTTGCCAAGGCCGGCGGAAACATTTCCTGCACGGAAGACATTCGCGCTGCCGTCAAGGGAGCGGACATGGTTTACACCGACGTCTGGGTGTCGATGGGCATGGAAGCCGAGGCAGAGGCGCGCTTGGCCAAGCTGGCCGGCTACCAGATCAACGGCGAGTTGATGCGCTTGGCCAAGCCGGATACGCTGGTGATGCACTGCCTCCCCGCCTATCGAGGGAAGGAGATCGACGCGGAAACGTTTGAAGCCCACGCCGACACGATTTTCACCCAAGCCGAAAACCGGCTGCACACACAAAAGGCGATCCTCGCTTGGTTGGCCGGTTAATTCCATTGCCAATGGCGGCCGGCCGGTGCGACACTCCGCGCGATGCCGAGCGCAGAAAAACCTAAGCGAATCAACGTCCGCCGGCCGGACATCATGGAGAAGGTCAAGGCCGAGGTGGTGACGCATTACCGCAGCGAACTGGTCGAGCACCTCCGCGCCAACGGCTGCACCTTCGCCTACGGCGACACCGGCATCCGGTTGGCCAAGGAGTTCGGGTTTTGCTACGGGGTTGAGCGGGCGATCGACCTGGCCTACGCCGCGCGGCGGCATTTCCCCAAGGAACAGCCGGTCTACATTCTCGGAGAGATTATTCACAACCCGCATGTCAACGAGCAGATTCGCAACATGGGGCTGACTTTTCTTTCCGGTGGCCACCAGGCCGCCAGCATCGATGACCTCGGCAAGGGCGACCCGGTAGTGATCCCGGCGTTCGGCACGGAGGTCGGAGTAACCGATCTCCTCAATGAACGAGGCTGCACGATCATCGACGCCACCTGCGGCGACGTGATGAGTGTTTGGAAACGCGTCCGCCAAAATGCCCGCGACCAGGTCACCAGCATCATCCATGGCAAGGCGTGGCACGAGGAAACCAAGGCCACCAGCTCGCAGGCCAAGGCGTACGAAAACGGCCACTACCTCGTTGTGTTTGACCTCGACGATACGGACTACGTTTGCCGCTACATCACCCAAGGCGGCGACCGCGAGGCGTTCCTGAAAAAATTCGAAGGTGCCACGTCCGATGGCTTCGACCCGGACAAGCACCTTGACGCCATCGGCCTGGCGAACCAGACCACCATGCTACGCGGCGAGACCGAGGAGGTGCAGCGTCGACTGCGGGCGGCAATGATTGAAAAGCACGGTGAAGAGGTCATCGCCGAACACTTCCGCTACTTCGACACGATTTGCGGCGCGACACAGGACCGTCAGGACGCTCTCCGGGATCTGCTCAGCCGCCCGATGGATTTGCTGTTGGTTGTCGGCGGCTACAATTCGTCCAACACATCGCACCTTGCCGAGATGGGTGAGGAAAAACTGCCGACATATTTCATCAAGGATGCCAGTGAAATTGAGTCGGCAGAGCGGCTCAACCATTTCCTCCAGCACAAACAGGAAATGGTCGTCGCCGAGAACTGGCTGCCGCTAAAGGGCGAACTCACCGTCGGCATCACCGCCGGCGCCTCCTGCCCGAACAATCTCATCGAGGAAGTCATCCTGCGGACCTACGAGCTGAGGGGTGCCCCGTCCAGCGAGGTGCTTGGCTCCATCCATGCGGAGAGCGCCGCTGATGTGTCGCCATAAAGAATGCCCTGCGACTGCGAAGAACTCGAGTCACGCGAGCGCGATTCCCTGGCGCCTTATGCACAGTTCAGCGTGGATTCACGGGGTCGAAACACCCCCGAGCCGCCGCCGGAGTGGCGCACACAATACCAGCGCGACCGCGACCGGATCATCCATTCCCGGGCCTTTCGCCGGCTCGACTGCAAGACACAAGTTTTCTTGAGCGGCAGCGGCGACCACTTGCGGACGCGGCTAACACACACGATGGAGGTCGCCGCCATCGCCCGGAACATCGCCCGCGCGTTGCGTCTCAACGAGGATCTCACCGAGGCGATCGCGCTTGGCCACGACCTTGGCCACTCCCCGTTCGGCCATTCCGGCGAACAGGCGCTCGACGAGCTGATGAGCGAGCACGGCGGCTTCGATCACAACAAACAAAGCCGCCGAGTGGTGGAGTTGCTCGAGCACAAGTATCCCGCCTTCCCCGGCTTGAACCTCACATGGGAAACGCTCGAGGGCTTGGCCAAGCACGACACCGCGCCCGAGCCGCCGCTTGGCCAAGCGGCCACCAAGTTTCACCACTCCTCGCTCGAGGCCCAAGTGGCCGACCTCGCCGACGAGATCACCTACTACAGCCACGACCTCGACGACGGACTCGACTCCGGCCTGCTCACCGAGGAACAACTGGAGCGAGACATCGACTTTTGGAGGGACGCCTCCAGGCGCATGCGCTCGGAGCACGGCGACTTGGGAGACGAATGCCGGCACTATTTCATCATCCGCTGCCTGATCGACGACCAAGTGCACGACGTCGTCCACACGACCGAAAGTAACATCGACGAAGCCGGCGTGGCATCGGCCGACGAAGTCCGCGCCCAAGCCAAGCCGCTCGTCGCCTACAGCGCTAACCGGCACGAAGCCAACCTGAAACTGCGCGCCTACCTTTACGAGAACCTTTATTATAACAGCATCGTTCATGAGCCGCACAAGCGAGCGAGCACGTTACTCGGGGAATTGTTCCACTATTACGAGCAACACCCGAAGGCGATGGGCGAATTTGTACCGTCGCTGATTCCCGGGCACGGACTGCAGCGTGCCATCTGCGATCATCTTGCCTGCATGACGGATCGTTTTGTCATTATCGAGCACGAGCGTTTGCTCGGGAAATAGCGCTATTCGGGCAAAATTGGTTATTTTGAATAATTCCCGTTTTTTGGCGTAGAACGGACGAAACCCCTTGACAGGTAGGGTATACTTTCCGGCCCTTTTTTGGGGGACAGGGAATTAATCGGGCCAATTCAACAAATAGAAATGATAAAAGTCGAGAACCTGAGCAAGTCTTTCGGGCCGAAGGTCGCCGTCAACGATGTCTCGTTCACCCTAGAACGGGGAGAGATTCTGGGCTTCCTCGGGCCAAACGGCGCCGGCAAATCCACCACTATGCGCATGATCACCGGCTACACCCCCCCCACGGCGGGTGTGATAAGGGTCGGCGGCAACGATGTGACGGAAAAACCGATCGAGGCCAAGCGCCTGATGGGTTACCTGCCCGAGAGTGCGCCGCTTTACACTGACATGACCGTCGAGGGCTTCCTTGGTTTTTGCGCCGAGGTGCGCGGAATCAACGGCGCGGACAAGGCAAAAGCGATCGATCGCGCAATCGAAATGTGCTTCCTCAAGTCGGTTCGCCACCAAAGCGTCGACACGCTCTCGAAGGGATTCCGGCATCGCACCGGTTTCGCGCAAGCGATCATTCATGACCCGGACATCCTTGTCATGGACGAACCGACCGACGGACTTGACCCCAACCAAAAGCACGAAGTGCGCTCGCTCATCCGCCGCATGGGACAATCGAAGGCGATCATTTTCTCCACCCACATTCTCGAGGAAGTCGAAGCCGCTTGCACCCGTGCAATCATCATAGACCAAGGCAAAATCGTCGCGAACGGCACGCCGGACGAACTCAAGGCCAAGTCGGAGTTGGCCGACTCGTACGTCGTCTCCATCAGCGGCATTGAAGCCTCTGCGGTGCGCGACAAACTTGGCTCTGTCATTCAGGCGGCCAAGGTCACTATTGTTAATGACAAAGCGCCGACAGTCGTCGCCCGTGTCTTCCCGAAGAAAGCCGGCACTGACGGAGAGCTTGGCCAAGCGATCTTCGCTGCCGCCGCGCAGCATAATTGGAAGATCAACGAGATCAAAAAAGAGGAAGGACGCTTGGACGACGTCTTCCGCAACATCACCCTGTCCGACACTAAAACCCAATAATTTAAAGAATAATGAAAAGCATTTGGACCATCACAAAACGGGAACTAGCCGGTTATTTCAACTCGCCGGTCGCCTATGTTTTTTTGGTAATTTTCCTTTTAATGACCGCAGCGTTCACGTTCCTGATTGGTCAATTCATGGATCGAAACCAAGCGACACTGCAGCCATTTTTCATGTGGCACCCGTGGATTTACCTATTCCTCGTGCCGGCGGTCGGCATGCGGCTTTGGTCGGAGGAACGCCGACAGGGCACCATGGAACTGCTGCTTACCCTACCCATTTCACTGTGGCACTGCATCATCGGTAAGTTCCTCGCCTCCTGGCTGTTCCTGACACTGGCACTGGTGATGACGTTTCCGATCTGGATCACCGTGAATTACCTCGGCGACCCCGACAACAGTGTCATCATCGCCAGTTACATCGGCAGCTTCTTTTTAGCCGGCGCGTATCTCTCCATCACTAGCATGACCTCTGCGTTCACTCGCAACCAAGTGATCAGCTTCATCCTCTCGGTGGTGATTTGCCTGTTTCTTGTACTGTGCGGTTGGCCGCCAGTGACGGATGTCGTCGAGACGCTGGCGCCGCGCTCGGTTGTCGAGTTCGTCGTTGCCTTCAGTGTCATGCCCGGTATTGAACAGTTCAACAACGGACAGATCGACAGCCGAGCGGTGATCTACTTTTTGTCAGTGATCGGGTTTCCGTTGTTCGCCACAAGCATCATCATCCGCGGCCTTCGCGCCTGACCAATAAACCAGGATAAAAACCATGAAAAAAGAAACCAAGTTTGCCGTTTTTCTAAACTCAGTCGGAGGCGCGCTGATCATTCTGATGTGTGTGATCGCCTTCAACATCATCTCCGCCCAGTTCAAGAAAAAAGCCGACCTGACCGAAGGCAACCTGTTCACCCTGTCCACGGGCTCGGAGGAACTGCTCGACGGCTTGGCCAAGGAGCGCAAAGGCGATGACGAATCCAGCCCGCTCGAGATCCGGTTTTACGTGACACGAGGTGAGAAGGGCGTACCAGTAGTCGTGAACGAGCACGGCACTCGTGTGGAAGATCTGCTTGATCAATACAAGGCCTATGCCGGCAGTAATCTGGAACTGCAAAAAATCAATCCAAGACGTGATACCGATGCAGAGGAGTTGGCTGTCAATGACGGTATCCGACTGCTAAACAACGCCTTTTATATTGGCATGGCGGTTAGCTACCTCGACAACACAGAGGTCATACCTGTGCTCGATCCGTCCCGAGCGACCAACCTCGAATACGACATCTCTCGCGCCATCAAAAACGTACTAAAGTTGAAGGAGGAACGTGAAGTCGTCGGCGTGATGAGCAGCCTC
>JABGZB010000277.1 GCA_018674955.1 Verrucomicrobiota bacterium
CCTGATGAACTCCTCCAGCGCCAACCGCTCGCGAGCCAGCTCGGTTTGCTCGAGGTCGCCGGGAAAATGCACCGCCTTGAACGCCTCCGCCAACGGCAGCCAATGACTGTCGTCGCCGGCCAACAGTTCGGCGTTTGTGTTGGGTACGGCGGCGGCGAACTGCTCAACGACAAGCCACATCACGCCGCGCAGCCAGCGTTGCTTGATACCGTCGGTCAACCGGTACACCGGCACGATACGCTTGAGGTGAATGAACTCTTCGCCCTCCTCGGAAACCTCAGCTTCGGGGTGATCCATTGTGCGCGGTTTCTCCCCCTTGATTTTGCCGTGCACGTGGACAAAGTCGCCGGTTTTGTGGTAGCGATCCATGTACGGCATGTTCCACCAGCGGCAATGCAGCCGCGCTGTGCCGTCGTCGAGGATGAACTCGAACAGGCTCTTGCCAAAACGCATCCGCTTGACGCCGGCCGCGACGATGGTGCCGGCGACCGTGGCGTCGTCGCCCTTGGCCAAGCCCTTGACTTCGTGCGGCTGATTACGGTCTTCGTAACGTCTTGGCCCGTGCCACAATAGGTCGCCGACGGTGCGGATGCCGAGCTTGCTCAGGCGCGACGCGCGCTCGCCGCCGACACCGGGCAGCGTCGCCACCGGTTGGCCAAGGGGATCTGTCGCAGTCTCGGACACTGCGGCAGTTGTACCGGCAACGCCGCGCTGGGCCAAGCCAGTCGTCGGTTTGCCTTCCGCTGGGCCAAGCCAAGCCGTATAGTGTGCGGCCGATGGCTCGCGAGTTGACAGATAATCACGACCACTTGTGGAAAGGATACCGTCAATTGTTCATGGAGATGGACGACCTGTCGCTCGCACGCTGGATGGCGCAAACGCTGGGCCAATTCTCCGGCCAAGCTTGGCGACTCTCTCATCCGCTGATGTTGGCCTACGAGTTGGCGGCGCACGCGGGGCATAACCGCCAAATCTGGCTCAAAGGCATGGCCATCATCCCCGCCGACTACATCGCCGCCGAGTGTTGCAGGGCGCCGCTGTTGCCGATGCTCTCCCGGGACGTTTACGACGTTGGCCTGATCTGCAAGCATTGCGGCGAAACGTGCATGAAGCTCGACGATCTGCCGGATGAAATAAGGCAGGAGCTCGACGCATGGTCGACTTTATACGACAAGGCGCACTCCATCGCGCACTGGGAGGATGACGGCAAAAAACTGCCGCCCGACTACGACACGGTGTTCGAGTTGGCAGCACAATCCGCAGAAAAACTGCTGGCACAGGCAGGCTCCCAACTCGCCCCAGCGCTGCTCGATCTTTACCCGGCGGTGGCGTGGGAGGATCAAGACGAGTGCCTCGAAGTTCGCCCCGAGGACGTCGATATTTGATGCCGGCTTAAACCCGGTCTTTCTGATCGGGGAACCTCTCCTTGATCGTGCGAACGAGACGGTGCTCGTCCGCTGGTTCCATCTTGCGCCTCGGGATGCGACGCCGGACGCTGTCGAGCAACTCCATCCAGTCCTCGAACTCCGGCTCGGGATACGCCTCCCAATTCTCGAAGCGCCGTTCGCGCCGGAAAAATTTCCACACATTGCGCTCGTTGCGCGCGTAGCACTCCACTCGCTCGCCGTACTCGTCGCGCCGTTTCCAGCTGATCTCGCCCTTGGCTCCCATTTCAGTCCGGCAGGTTCACACCGGCGACCGCCATCGCCGCCATCCCCTCTTCACGCCCGAGGAACCCAAGCAACTCGTTCGTCGTCGCCTTGATGCCAACTTGATCCGGCGAAATGTACAGCGCCTGGGCGACCGCAACTTTCATCGCCGGCACGTGCGGCAGGATTTTCGGTGCCTCGGCAATCAGCGTGGCGTCAATGTTTACGATCTTGCCGTCGGCTTTTGCCACAAGCTCAGCGGCTTTCTCGAGAAAAATCCGGCTCGGCGCATCCTTCCACTGCGGTTCGCTGGGTGGGAAAAAACTGCCGATGTCGCCTTGGCCAAGCGCCCCAAGCACCGCGTCACAGATCGCGTGCATCAGCACGTCAGCATCGGAGTGGCCATCGAGCCCCTTGTCGTGCTCGATCTCCACGCCACCGAGCCAAAGCGGCCGCCCCTCCAAAAGACGATGCACATCGTATCCAATTCCAGTATGAACCACGGCCGGATTATAGTGAGCTACTCCGCTTGGCCAAGGGCGAACATGGCGATGCCAGCAGCGACGGAGGCGTTGAGGGAGTTGATGCGGCCGCGCTGGGTGATGCCCACCACATCGTCGGCCATGTTGAGAATGAATTGGCCGACGGAGCGATCCTCACCGCCGATCACGAGCAGCAGTTTTTCCGGCTTGGCCGCGGCGAGCGCCTCCAGCGACGATTTGCCGGCCATGTCTAGTGCGGCGATACGGTAGCCGGCCTCGGCGGCTTTGCGGGCGTAACCGTTGGCGGAGTCGCTGCGGCAGATTTTCATGAACTCCGTCGCACCGGCGCTGACCTTGACCACCGATGGGTAGATTTCCGGCACGCCCTTTTTCGGCAAGCAAACGGAAGTGAAGCCGAACACCTCGGCGCTGCGCAGGATCGCGCCGACGTTGTGAGGATCCTCGACGTTGTCGAGCATCAGCATGCGCGGCACGCCGAGCAACTCGTCAAACTCGGCGTACGGATAAAGCGATGTCTTGAGCACAACGCCCTGATGATCCCGGCTGCCGGAGACCTGCATCAGGCGACCCTTGTCCGTCCATTCGATCTCGACGTTGCCGCGCTCCAAAACGCTGAGCAACTTTTTCACACGCGTGTTGTCGCGCATGCCTTCGTTCAAGTGAGCCGAGTAAACACGGCGCTTCCCCGCCCGCAACACCTCGAAGGCGGGGTTCAATCCGTACACATGTTCTCGACTCGACTTGGCCATCGGCACGGCGCGCAACTTACGGCAGCCTTGGCTGGAAGCCAAGTCCGTGCCTGACTTTGGAGCGCATTGTTAGCTTGGATCGGTGACGACTCGCGACCTCTTGCCATTTTCGCGGATTTACCGATACTTCGGGCGTGAGCGAAAGTATCACCCAGTTGACCAATGACCTGATCGCCTCCTACGCGAAGGTGGGCGGCATCAACCATTTGGACGGCGGCAACCTGCCGTCCAAGTTCGCCATCGCATCGATCACCACCGACTTGTTGAGGTTGCTGCTGCCTGGTTTTTTTGACGAAAAACCGATTCAGACCTCCGAGTTGAGGGTCGAGATTTCGACGTTGATGGACAGGGTCAGCGGCCGACTCGAGGACGAGATTACGAAGAGCATCGAGTACAGGCTGCCCGGCGAAAGTGCGGACAAGCCACGGCCGTTGGCCCGCGAGATTACGGCTGAGTTTCTCGGCAGCTTCCCCGCGATCCGTGAAATGCTCAAGACCGACGTCGAGGCCGCTTACACCGGCGACCCCGCCGCACTCAGCCATGAGGAGGTTGTGGTGGCCTATCCGTTTGTCGAGACGATCGCGGTGCAACGGATAGCGCATCAGCTTTACCGGCGTGGCGTGGCGCTCATCCCACGCATCATGGCCGAGTGGGCGCACGGTCGGACCGGCATCGACCTCCATCCAGGCGCGAATATTGGCTCGCACTTTTTCATCGACCACGGCACCGGCACGGTCGTGGGCGAGACGACCGTTATCGGCAATCACGTTAAGATTTATCACGGCGTAACGCTGGGCGCAAAGTCCACCTCACGCGTCGAGGAACTGCGCGGGGCCAAGCGACATCCCACCATCGATGACAACGTCACGATTTATCCCGGTGCAACCATCCTCGGCGGCGAAACGGTCATCGGCGCGAACAGCACGGTCGGCGGCAATGTGTTCCTGATCCACAGCGTGCCGGCCAACTCCCTCGTCATCGCCGAGGACGTCAGCGTCAAGGTGATGAAAAAGGCCGATAACTTCGAGATCTGAACCCGCACTTGGTCAAGCTACTTTTCCCCCGATTCCTCCGCAGCCCTGGCCTTGTAGGCGGCGACGACCTCGACCCACTTGGCGTATGAGCCGACGATGTCAGCGGCCTCGGCGTCGCCCTCGTGGAAAAGAATACCGTAGCGAAACTGCTGCTCTTCGCCTTTCTTGAGTTTGAAGTCGCCGACGCCCTTTTTCTTGCCCTCAAAGTTGTGAATGCCGAACGGGTTCGCGGCGACGAGGCCGTAGTCGCGGGCGTGCCACCACGTCGGGTGACGCAAATTATCCGGGTGATCAAAGATGGCAACGCCGACCGTGTGGCCATCTATCTTGCCCCAGTAATCGACCCACTTGGCGCGCTTGCCCCAGAGTGCCTTGCCCTTGTCGCCGGCGCTGTTGAGCGCATGGCCGTTGGCGGTGGTGACGCCTTTGCCGTTAGTCAGGCGGAGATTCGGATGCGTGCGGATACCCATGCTGCCCTCCTTGGTGTCGCCAAAAGTCACGTCACCCTCCGATGCGAAGACGGTCACGCTGTACGACACGAACGTGCCGCCGAACGCCTTGTGAAAACTGATAGAGGTTCGGTCGGTGCAAACCACTTTTCCGTCCGGTCCGACCCAATTATTTTTCGAGACGATTGAGCCGCGGCGACCGCCCTTGGCACGCACTAACTCAGCCGGAATAATCTTCCCCGTGTTCTTGGCGTTGTGCCAAAAGCTGATGCCGTTGACCTCGCCGTGCGTAAACCACAGCGACGCGTGATGCACATGATCCTTGGCTTCACCATCGACCTCCTTGAACGGATAGTTGCGCGTCATACCGATGCCGTGCGGGCCGATGACCGGGTAGAGCACCGGCTTGTTGTATCCCGTGGGGATGTATTCAGTGAACAATTTGCCATCGATCTCGACGCGATAGTTTTCGCCGTTTTTGCTGATGGTAAACGGGCCTTCCTCGGCGGCATTGAGCGCTTGGCCAAGCGTCATAAAACCTGCCACCACTGCTAAAAAGATACGTGAGATCATCGCGGAGGAACCTATGGTTCCGGCAAAACTTGGTCAACAGAAAAGAAAGCGCTTGGCCATGCGGGCGCAAACGGCCTTGGCATAGCACGATCGATCCCGCTAGATTGCGGCGTGCCGGGATTCCTGAGATTCGTGGGTCTGTTCAATGCCGCCGTGTGGGTGGGCGGCTCGGTCTTCTTTTCGTTTCTCGCCGCCTCGGTGTTTTTCACCCCCGAGGTGAAGGCATTTGCCCCACCGCCAGCCAACGGCTTGGTTGCCCAGGCAGTGCTCGGCCGCTACTTCGCGCTGCATTACATCTGCGGGACAATCGCCTCGCTGCACCTATTGATTGAGTGGCTGTACAACGGCGGCGAATTCCCCAAGCGAGCCATTGCCATCGTTTGTGTGCTGCTTGGCCTCGCGCTGTTCGGCGGCAATTTCATCAGCCCGAAACTCACTGTTTGGCATCAGCAAAAACATCAGGTCGAACTGAAGAGCGATGGCGAGCAGCCATTGATTGAGACCGTCGAATACAGCGAAAAAGTGGTTCAGAACGCTGAACGGAAGTTCGCCGTGTGGCACGGCGTGTCGCAAATCGTGAACCTTGCCATGGTGATCCTGCTGATGTGGCGGTTTTGGCGAATGACCCATCCCAACGAGCAGGACGGCTTAAGCACTTTCGGCCAACGAAAGCGAAACCTCTTCGCCAAATAACAGCAGCGGGTTCGCTGCGGAACAACTACTCCACCGAGACGGCCTGCTTGATGCCGAACTTCTCGATGCGTTTGCGCAG
>JABGZB010000278.1 GCA_018674955.1 Verrucomicrobiota bacterium
CTTTTTCTCCCACCCCTTCTTTCCCTTTTTAATTTCACCAAGAATATCTCTTGAAAATATAGACAGGTATCGACGAGCATACCCCTCAATTCCCAATATGTTTCGATTTACCCTAAGATAGGCAAAGAGTTGCTCTAGATGTGGCAAAACTTCAACATGATCAATGGTAATGGGTTCTTTTTTTTGTTTCTCTAACACCGGGTAAATAAAAAGCTTTAGATCATTCTTAAACAGTCTTCCGAAAGACTCTAGGATGCCGCCTTTCAAATGAGTGTAATATTTTTCATCAAAGACTTTGCGAAGTGCTGACACCCCCATAAGGACACCAATTGGTTTTTGTGTGTGACGAAAAAGAAAAGAAGCCAAACGGTAGTGAGTATCATAATTAGAAATCAAAACGGGGTATCCTAGGGTGCCCAGCAAGGCAGTTCGGTCCAAAAAGTCATGATAATCTATTTTACCCTTCTCATTCAGATTTTGGAGTGTCATTTCAAGAACCACCAGGGGCTTCTCGCCCTTTAGATTATATTCCATGTTGAATCGGGTCAGCGCGCATCTGATCATGTCGATAGGCACTTTCGTAACCGGACGAAAGCTGCCTCGGAGGATCAAGACAGCTCTCTTATGAAGCATTTCAGACGGCTGAACCACTTCTCCATTTCCCTTAAACATTGTCGCATCAGCAATCCCATGTTGGACAAGTTGCAAACTCATCAGGCGGTTATCCACACTCCGAAATGCCGGACCATTAAATTGAATCATGTCAATTTCAATGCGGTTGGCAGAAAGGGCATCCATCAATGACTGAATCAGTCTTTCTGGCTGATCGAAAAGCAGCATCGCTCCATAAACAAGGTTGACTCCGATTATCCCTAGAGCCTCCTGTTGTTGTATGTTCTCTTGATTAAGCATGCGCATATGAATGATGATATCCGATGGCTGTGCTTTTGCTCTGTGCTGGAAACGGATACCCATCCAACCATGCGAATCACTTTTTATGCGATAACTCATTGCCTTTACTGTATTGGCAAAACTAAAGAAACGAGTGCTATCACCACGTTCGGGTGCGAGTCGTTTGGAAAGCAGGTCAAATTCCCTTTGCAACATCTTCTCCAACCTTCGCTGACTTACGTAGCGTTGAGTTTTGCCGTAAATGACATCGCTAATAGTCATGTCGTAAGCTGACATGGTTTTTGCAATAGTACCGGAGGCTCCCCCCACCTTGAAAAACCAACGCGCTACTTCCTGCCCAGCCCCTATCTCTGAAAATGTGCCGTATAATTCGGTTGCTAAGTTGAGTGTAATGGCCTTCTGCCTCGTGGAGAGCGGGTTTTCTTTTCCTTGCATAAGATGGTTTAATTCAGAAGTAACAAGCTAAGAATTCTAACAAAATTGGTTATGATTACTATTCATTTCGCTTCAGCTTTCAATTCTGCACCCGTCTTGCCGCCATGTTTGAGGAGGATCTCAGTAGGCTCAAGGTGAACTGGAACGTTCCCCTTTTTGTTCTCAGAAGCCAGCATCACCTCCTTGACGATATTGTCGGAACCGGTGGAGTTCTGTGAGAGCATCACCACCATGTCCTTGCAGTTGTTTATTGCATCGACAATTTCCTCTGACCAAAGGGTTGCATCATCAACTTTAGCTTCATCAACTCAGACGGAGATGTCCGTGCTCCGTAAGATATGCACAACAGGCATGACCTTCTCCCAGTCAAACCTAGCGTAGCTAATGAAAACCTCTTCTCACATGGAGAGCGAATTTTAACCACCGATCAGTTTTACGCAAGGTTGGGTAGTTGCCTTAAGATTTGTGTAGGTATTTGGTAAAAGATGAATTTCTGCTTTCACAAAATCCTGCAAAAGGCGAAATTGGGCTCTCTGTTTATTGAGTAGCAGTTGATTATACTGATTAGCACAAACCCCCAAGTAGTAATGGATAATACAGACAAACCCCCTGCGAAAATCAATCTGCCAGGTCGACTGGGCAATGAGGAAATGACGCTTCGAATGGATCCCAGAACCGATCCCAGGATGCTTGATGGACTGGTTGCTGTCGGACTGGATGGTCGAGGGGATGCTCCGCCGGTCACATTGGATTCGCCACCTGATCAACTCTTTGAGTTTATTTCAGGAATGGAGTTGTTCTTCCAAAAAGTTATTCAAGATTGCTTTTCCAACTTACCACCAGTGGATGGAGTGGTTAGCAGAATAGAAACAATAACCGGAAGCGACGGCAACGAGATCTCACTTTTCATCCATCACCCAGAGAAAATGGACGGGCCTTTACCATGTGTTTTTCACACCCATGGCGGCGGCATGGTAATTTTAAGTGCGGAATGTGATAACTTCGTGCGCTGGAGAAATGACCTCGCAGCGACCGGAATGGTTGTTGTTGGTGTTGAATTTAGAAACGGCGGCGGTGCGCTTGGTAACCATCCTTTCCCGGCCGGGCTAAATGATTGTGCGTCAGGACTGAACTGGGTCTTTGAAAACCGGAAAGAGCTGGGGGTCTCCCACATTGTAATATCCGGTGAATCAGGAGGAGGAAACCTCGCAATATCCACAACTATGAAGGCCAAGGAAGAGAGTTGGCTTGATCGAGTCGCAGGCGTATATGCGCAATGTCCTTATATATACGGATTGTATTCTGACCCGCCAAGCGAGCTTGGTTCACTGTTTGAAAACAACGGCTACATGTTTGATGTCGATTCCATGGCAATCCTGGCAAAACTTTATGATCCTGACGGTAAGAACTCCAGGAATCCCCTCGCCTGGCCCTATCATGCGTCAGTTGAGGAACTCGCAGGGCTTCCTCCCCATGTTATTTCCCTTAATGAACTGGATCCTCTAAGAGATGAAGGTTTTCTCTTTCATCAAAAACTCCTGAAAGCCGGGGGATCTTCAGTATGCAGGACATTAAACGGAACCTGCCATGCAGCTGACATTCTCTTTATCAAGAATATACCGGACATATATGATTCAACCATTCGCGACATCAGAGGCTTTGCGGGTAAGTTATCGGAGCAACATTAGATCTTGGTAAAGTACATTAAAACTCCTGAAACTGGTCACCGAGACTCAGACTAGGAACTGATTCGGAATCAAACCGGAGGCATGACGCGGTTTTGCATATAGGCGCTACTCCTTTGCTCAAGAAGCATTGAAACCTGAAAGGAAATGAAAGCTGAATCGAGCTGGGCATTCACGCTCATTGAACTACTGGTGGTGATTGCCATTATTGCCATCTTGGCCGCCTTGTTGCTGCCGGCTCTGGCCAAAGCCAAGGAACAGGCTAAATTGGCAAAATGCACCAGTAACGAAAAGCAGATCGCAATTGCATATATGCTTTATGCTGATGATCACGATGGCTTTTTACCCGTTTCAGGAACGGAGGTTCCGGTGGGGTCGGGATGGGTGGCGCCGAGTCGCTGGTTTCTGGAAATCTCGCGCTACATCGGCAACAAGAGCGGTCATTATACCGATCTAGTGAGTGGCAATAAAGTAGTTGCCTGCCCATCAGCGCGGCTAGGTGCCGATGTCATTCCCGAATCGGTTCCCGGCTATCAAGGCTATGGTGGTTACGGACATAACTATGCTTACCTTGGTTACACTCAAGCAGATCATCAGAAATTAAGCCGTATTTCCAAACCTGTGGAGACTTGTATGAATGGAGATGGACTTGATCCCAACAATCGTCTTAATTGGTGGAATTACGGTTATCTGTATCCGCCCAGCTCGCTACGAACACGTGGCTCGGGTTACGAATATGTTCGCCATGGTAAAGGCGGGAACTACGCTTGGGCTGATGGACATGTCAACATGACTACTTGGGAAGTTATGTCTACCGGGAAAAATGGCAAAATTGATTGGTATTATATGCCAACACCTTCATCCGTTCCCCGCCCCAAATAAGACTCAATGAAAAACCTCCTACTCACAACAATCGCAGCCGTGCTTTTGGTGGGGCGTTTGGCTAAAGTCCGTCATGCACTTTGCTGAACTCCGGGCCGCACTTGGCCAAGCGACCCTTCTTTGTGCCGCGCTTGGCCTGTTTGTCTCACTGTCTTCGTCGGTTGCGCAGGAGTTGCCCTCCGCGGAGCCGTTGGATGCCAAGAGTCTGGCCAAGCGCATACGTAAATCAATCGTGGTGCTGACGCAGATCGGCCGTGACGACGAGGAGGCGGGCGTCGGCACCGGTTTCGTGGTTTCCAGTGATGGACTAATTGCCACGAGTCTGCATGTTGTCGGTGAAGGGCGACCTTTACATGTGCGCCTGGCCAACGGCGAGGAAGTTAAGGTGACGTCCGTTCATGCGTGGGATCGCATGCTTGATCTGGCTGTGTTGCGTGTCGACAAAACCGGCCTGCCGGCGCTGCCGCTTGGCGACTCGTCAGCGCTTGGTCAAGGCTCGTCAGTGGTGGCGATGGGCACACCGCACGGTCTCGATTTCAGTTTTGTGCAAGGAGTGGTCTCGGCGCGGCGCACACTCGACGGCGTGGAGATGATTCAACTGGCCGTGCCAATTGAGCCCGGTAACAGCGGCGGGCCGATGCTCGACCTTCACGGCCGTGTGCACGGTGTGATCACCATGAAGTCGCTCGTCACCGAAAATCTCGGTTTTGCCGTGCCGACAAATTTACTCAAGCCGCTGCTGGAAAAACCCAACCCGGTGCCGATCGAGCGCTGGATGACCATCGGCATGCTCAACCCGAAGGAGTGGACGCCGGTGTTCGGCGGCCACTGGCGGAGAAAAGGTGGGAGTATTCACGTCAGTCATGCGGGGGAAAGTTTCGGTGGCCGCTCATTGTGTCTCTCGACGAGCGCCGTGCCAGAGACGCCGTTCGAGTTGTCGGTACAGGTTAAGCTTGAGAACGAAGCCGGAGCTGCCGGCTTGGTGTGGGCATCCGATGGCGAGAACAAGCATTACGGCTTTTACCCCACCGCCGGGCAGATGCGGCTGACACGTTTCGACGGGGCGAATGTGTTTTCATGGACCATTCTTGACGAGCAACTCACCCGCCACTATTTGCCGGGGGATTGGAACACACTCAAGCTGCGGCATGAAGGGAATCGCTTTTACTGCCACGTGAATGGGCACCTGATTTTCGAGTCGGGCGACCGTGGGCTCCAAGGCGGGAAAGTCGGCTTGGCCAAGTTCCGCAACACGGTGGCGACTTTCCGCAACTTTCGGCTGGGCAAACAGGTCAACGACGAAACGACACCAATTGTCGAATCGCTTGGCCAGGCGCTGATCGCCGAGGCGCAAACCAACGGCGGGCAATTTAAGGAAAGGACGCTGGCCGACGCACGCAAACAGCCGGGTCAGGCACTGCGGCATTTGGATCAGGAAGCCAAACGGATGGAGGAGCAGGCTGCACGCCTGCGTCTCGCCTCTGTACGGCTACATGGGCGCTTGATTCGCGACCAGTTGGCTGCGTTGTTTGAGAACGACGACGAAGGAGTCGACCTGTTTCGCGCCTCGCTGTTGATCGCCAAAATCGACGATCCCGATGTGGATGTCGACTACTACGAACAGCAGTTAAAAAACATGACTTCGGAAGTAAGGGGCAAGTTCACCAATGACGATGACGACGCAGCAAAGCTGAAAACGCTGATCTCTTATTTGTTCGAGGAGAACGGCTATCACGGCAGCCGGCAGGACTACTACAATAAGGCCAACAGCTACATGAACCGTGTGCTTGATGATCGCGAAGGGCTGCCGATCACATTATCGGTACTGGTGATGGAGTTGGCAGCCGGGTGCGGGATCGACGGCGTGGTCGGCGTCGGTGCGCCCGGGCATTTCATTATCAAGCACGTCATCGATGAGAAGGAACAGTTCATTGATCCGTTCGATGGTGGCAAATATTTGAGTCAAGCTGATATGGAGGACCTGGTACGTGCCAACACCGGTCGTTCCTTCGTGCCGGAGTACCTGGCCAAGTCAAACGAGCGCGATATCGTACTGCGGATGCTACGAAACCTGATGGGCGCAGCGCAGGAGAGCAATCCGCCGGCGGAGCTGCTGCGCTACGTGGAGACAGTAGTAGCGTTGCAGCCTGACTCCGCATTCGATCGCTGGAGCCGCGCGGTTCTGCTCATCCAAAACCGACAATTCGGTGCAGCAAAGAAAGATCTCGAATGGTTGCTGCAAGCCAAGCCAACCGGCGTCGATCTCGGGCGTGTGCTGGAGATTTATCAGTCGCTTCAGTGACAACTATGCGATGCCCTCAGTTTAAGCTTTTTTATCTTATGGGTTACCGTGTTGTGGCGGAGGCATTTAGGCGAAGGTTGGCAAAGGTGTTTGAACAGTCTCGAGTCCTATTAGGAGGGCCGCCATTTCCCTTCTCAATCACAACTGATTCACGTTAATAGTCCCATATTACATGATTACTGTGGACTTGCAGTTCCCTTGGTTTTTGGTGATGCTCTCCCCGAAGAGTTTACCTTATTGATCATCAGTTATGAAAACTATTCAACGTTCTATTATGGGTTTGTTCGCCGCTTCGCTGGCGACCATTTTCGTTTTAACAACAGACGCGGCTCCCTATCAAAATGGGGATGTCAAACTCCAGTCCATCGGGCCGCTGGCCACCGGGCCGGATGGAGTTTTGTTTGTCTCAGATCCTAAGGCAGCTTGCATCATCGCCATCAAGACCGCGGTCAAGCCGAGCGACAACACCTCCGGCAATTTCAAGGTCGAAGGCTTGAACGCCAAGGTGGCGGCTGTCCTGGGTGCGTCGGTGGATCAAGTTCGGATCATTGACCTTGCAGTGGATGCCAGTTCGCAGACGGCTTATTTGTCCGTCATACGTGGACAGGGTGCCAGCGCCAACGCGGCCGTTGTGTCAGTCCGTCCCAGTGGGGAGATTCATGTTTTGTCTCTCAAGAATGTTCAGCATGCCGTTGCGGAACTGTCAAACGCCCCCGCCGATCAAGAAACAGGAACAGGTCGCCGACGCAGGAATCAGCGGATGGAGTCCATCACGGATATTGCCTTTGTCAAGGGCAAGTTGATTGTTGCGGGACTATCTAATGAAGAGTTTTCATCGACGCTGCGTACCATTCCTTTTCCCTTTGAAGGTTCACAGAAGGGGACGGGAGTGAGAATTTTTCACGGGGCACATGGCCGTTATGAAACGTCCTCACCCGTCCGCACGTTCGTCAGCTACGACATCGGTGGCGATCCTTATATTCTCGCCGCCTACACTTGTACGCCACTCGTAAAAATCCCGATGGTGGAGTTGAAGCCGGGCTCAAATGTCGTTGGGGAAACCATTGCGGAACTGGGTAACCGAAACCGCCCGCTCGACATGATTGTCTACAAGAAGAACGGCAAGCAGTACCTGCTGATGGCCAATAGCAGCCGCGGAGTGATGAAAATCACCACGGAGAAACTTGGGAACTACAAGGGCATCACCGAAAAAGTGTCAGGAGGCGGAACAGAAGGAGTACCCTATGAAACAGTTTCAGACTGGACGGAAGTACACCAATTGGCCGAGTTAGACAGCCAACATGCATTGGTGGTAAGGGGTGTGGATGGTGACAACCTGAACCTTGAGGCCGTCCGACTCCCGTAATGCCTCTTCGGCACGATTTCGCGACAGCGATTTGTCCATTCATTCTGGTTTTGCAGCTTGGCTGTGCCAAGCCCACACAAGATGAGGCTACGGAAACCAAGGAGGTGTCCGGCGAGATCCGCTTGGCCAAGCGATCCGCCATGCCAAGCCAAACGGTGTTTGAAGTCGATCTGCCCCAAGCACTGGCCGATGGCTTGGCAAACTCGGGAGTGTTGGAACCGGCAGACTGGAAAAAGGTATTTCACATCCATGCCGAAACCGCAAATGGCTTCGATTGGAGGGAACTTCCGCCCGTTCAAGGCTCCTATCGGCTCACGAATAACCGGCTGGTTTTCGAGTCGCTATTCTCCCTGCAGGCCGGGGTCAATTATCATGCCGTTTTCAATCTCTCAAAGGCCAAGCAACTCATAGGCGGGAAAACGGCTGACCGCTTGGCGGAGATGAAGCATTCCGATGTCATCGAGGCGACCCTTCGGCTTGAGAGGCCAAGGGCCAAGCCCGAGACAATCGTAAGCCAAGTTTACCCGACGGCAAATTCGCTGCCCGAGAATCTACTCAAATTCTATCTGCATTTTTCTGCGCCGATGAGTCAAGGTAAAGTTTACAACCACATTCACCTGCTCAATGCGCGGAACGAAAAAATTGATCTTCCGTTCTTGGAGTTGGACGAGGAACTGTGGAACCCGGACGGCACACGGCTCACCATCCTGTTTGACCCCGGGCGCATCAAGAGCGGCCTGCTGCCTCGCGAACAAGACGGGCCGGTGTTGCGGGAAGGCAACTCTTACACACTGAAAATCGACGCGACCTGGACGGATGCAAATGGCGCGCCGCTCAAGCACGGCTTCACAAAGTTTTTTGTCGTGACCGCCCCGGACGTGCAAATGCCATCCCCGGCCCAATGGAAAATCACCGCCCCGGACGCTGGCTCAACAAACCCGTTAACGCTCGATTTTCCCGAACCGTTGGACCACGCACTACTCCAGCGTCTAGTATGGGTTGAGGACGCCGGGAATCGTGCCGTTGAGGGCCAGGTTCACGTCGGGGACGACGAGAGGCAATGGGCGTTCGTCCTGGGCAAAGCATGGAAAGTTGGCGACTACCAGATAATGATCGGGACAAGTCTTGAGGATCTTGCCGGAAACAATGTCTCGCGACCGTTCGAAGTCGACCGGGTTCAGCGCCCTGAAGATGAGTTTATTCCTAACTACGTCACGCTTGATTTCAAAATCAGAAACTGACCACATAGCTAACGAATGATTTTCGATCTGCACATGTCAGCTTCCATTTGCGATGAAGACTCATTCCATGCTGCCCGGGAGAGACATCAGGCTGCGACTTACCCAATATGAAAAAACTGGACAGACTGATCGCCCGTTATGAGGAGTTTCATCAGGACAAGACGAACCGGTTCGTTCACTTCGTCTGCGTGCCGCTGATTGCGCTGAGCCTCGTTGGGCTGCTTTGGTGCATCAAAATTCCTACCACGCTCGGCGACGAGCTTTCGTTCACGCTGAACGCCGGGGCTGTCTTCATTGGCTTGGCCTCGGTTTATTATTTGTTCCTGTCGCTTGGCAGCCTGCTGGGGATGCTGTACTTCGGCCTGGCCGCGAGTCTCCTGTGTATCAGCGTTGAGGCGAGCCCGCTACCGCTGTTTGCTGTGTCGCTGACGGTGTTTGTGCTGGCTTGGGCCGGGCAGTTCGTTGGGCACGGGATTGAGGGGAAGAAACCGGCGTTCACGGAGGACATTCAGTTTCTGCTGGTCAGCCCTGCCTGGCTGCTCGATGCGCTTTACCGGAAACCAGCACTTACTGTGTTGACTGCAATGATTGTCGGAGGCGGGACGTTTGGCTTGGCCGACCAGTTGTTTGCGATGAAGCCGAAGATCGGTTTTTCCGACGCACTGGGCCAAGCGACGAAGTACGATGTGCAGATTATCCGCGACGAGTGGGGCATCCCGCACATTCTCGGCAAGACGGACGCCGACACGGCACACGGCCTGGCCTATGCCCATGCCGAGGACGATTTCGCGACGATTCAGGATGTGTTCCTCGCTGTGCGAGGGAAGCTGGCCTCCGAGGAGGGACTGGCGATGGCGGCGAACGACTATTACGTGCGCTTGATCCGGCTGTGGGATGGCTTGGACGAAAAATACGACACGCTCGATCCCAAGTTCCGGGCCATCTGCCAAGCCTACACCGACGGCCTGAACCTCTATGCCAGCCGGCACCCGGAGAAACTGAAACGAAACATTTGGCCGGCCAAGCCGCAGGATCTTATTGCGGGCTCCATCCACAAGCTGCCGATGATGTTTGGGTTGCATCACGCTCTTGCGCGGCTCATGGCGGACGCCGAAAAGCCGCCGTCTGTGGCCAGCGTACTGAACCCCGACCAGCTTCCAATTGGTTCAAACTTTATCGCCGTCGGTCCAATCCGTTCTGCCGATCAAGCCACGCGCGTTTGCATCAACTCGCACCAGCCGTGGACCGGCCCGGTGGCTTGGTATGAGGCGCATTTGATCAGCGAGGAGGGGCAAAATATCTACGGTGGCCTGTTCCCCGGTTCGCCGGTCATCTTCCTTGGCCACAACGAGAACATCGCCTGGGGACACACGGTCAACCAGCCGGATCTTGTTGACGTCTTCAAACTCGAACTTAATCCAGAAAACAAAAACCAGTACAAGGTCGATGGCGAATGGCTCGGGTTGGAACGGAGCCTGGCCCCACTTGAGGTTCGGCTTTGGCGGGACTTTCGTTGGACGGTTAACCGCGAGGTTCTTTACTCGATTTACGGCCCGGCGATGCGTGTTAATGATGAGGTTTTTGCGATTCGCTACGCTGGCATCGGCGAATTCCGGCAGATCGAACAATGGTACCGCATGGGCCGTGCGCAGAACTTCGATGAATTCAAGGACGCCATGCGCATCCACGCGTTGGCGATGTTCAACACCGGCTACGGCGACCGCGACGGGAACATTTTTTACGCGTATAACGCCCTGCTGCCGGAGCGCGTCGAAGGCCATGATTGGAGTGGCACTGTCCCCGGCAACACCCGCGATACTCTGTGGACGGAGTACCGGCCGTTCGACGAACTGCCGATCGTCGAGAACCCAAAATCAGGGTTCATCCAAAACTGCAACAGCGATCCGTTCCAAACGAGCCTTGGCGCGGACAACCCGGACGAGGCGGCGTTTTCGGAAAATTACGGCATCGAAAAAAGGATGACCAACCGCGCCCGCCGAGCCGTTGAACTGTACGGCGGCGATGAGTCGATCACTCACGAGGAATTTTTCCGTTACAAATACGACAAGCTGTACTCGGAAAAATCGGAACTGCGGCTGCGAATCGCCGCGTTCGCCGAAGCGCAGGCTGGTAACAGCGAGTTGAAAGAGGAGATCGAGTTGCTGCGCCGCTGGGACGGCGGGACAACGAAAAACAACAGCTCCGCCGCGCTCGCGCTGTTGACCGATCGGCCGGGGTCGAACTCAGCCAAGGGGAATCGCGGGCACGAAAAAACCGTCGAGCAACTCCGTCAAGCTTCGGCGGATTTGCGCAAACACTTTGGCCGGATCGACGTCGAGTGGGGCAAGGTCAACCGCCTCGTTCGCGGAGACAAAAACCTCCCGCTCGGCGGTGGCCCCGACACGCTGCGCGCCATCTACGGGCGACCGCAGGAAGACGGCACGCTCGCCGGGCAGGCCGGCGACTGCTTCTTCCAGTTCGTCGAGTGGGACAAGGACGGCCAACTTAACGCCTGGGCGATGAACCAGTTTGGCAGCAACCCCGGCAACCCTGGCTCGCTGCATCACAGCGACCAAGCGCCTCTGTTTGCGGAGGAAAAGCTGAGAAAAGTGCCGTTCACCCGCGAGGAAGTGCTGGCCAAGGCCAAGCGCACCTACCGCCCCTGAGATAAGCGCGCGGTCACTTTTTGGCGGAGGGCAGGGTGGCGGCGTAGGCATCGAAGCCGGCGCGCACCACCGGGGTGGCCTGCTTCAGCGCTTGGCCAAGTAGGCCGGAGCGCGGGTCGTGTCCCGCCTCGTGCAACAGGCTCGCTGCCTGCGCGGCCACCGCTTGGTCATACGGCTTGATCGCCGCGATGACTTTGCCCAAGTCGCCCTTGGCCCGGCGGATTTCCCGCTGCGCGTATTCTCTTGGCGAGGTGTGTTGGCCATCGCTATCGGCGTCGATCCAAATCGGGTTGGTGGCTCCCTGCACGCGAGGGACGTGCCGTTTCCACTTTGGCTGATACGACCGGGGGATGTCCCAAAACGGCGCGTCGATGCCCGGGCCGGTGGCGATGGCGACCAGATGCAAATCGTAAGTCGGCTTGGCCAAGCGCCACGATACGTTCGACTTGACGATCGCCGCGCCGGTCGTGATCTCGCGCTGCCGGATGCGTTGGCCGTTGGCGAACAACTCGACCCGATCCGCCCGCACCCACGACGGGCCGAGCACTTTCACATTCACTTCAAACGTGTCGCCCAGTCCGGTGGCGAGATCGCCGACGGTGTATTTTTTCTCGACGGTCATTTGGGTCAGCAACCCCATGCTCACGTAGGCGCGCATTGAGCGGAAACTTTCGCACGCACGCGTCACGTCGATATTGGCCGGGGCGTCGTCGGGACACACGACGTAAGTGCGCGCCTGGCCGAGGATGAAACGGCTCACGTCGTGCGTGTCGCTCGAGCCGATCGCGGCGATGCGGGTGCCGTGGTTCAACATGGCAAACCAGTCGTGATACAGCAGCATGATGTCCGACTGCATCGCGGCTGAGGTGACGACTTCCAGCGCGTCGAACGTGTACGGCTCGCCGTCGAGGTGCGCGCCGCTCACGGGGTTGAAATGCTCCGGACCAAGCGGCGTGAAACTTGTGTGGTCATCTCGCGGATGGTTGAGCGTGATGACGCGCACGCCTGGCAGGGCTCGCATCGCCTGCATCAACTGCGCCCAGTCGCTAAGCTCGTGGTTGGGGAGCGGGCTGTTCGGCTCGATGGGGAAGGCGTTGAAGTGAGCGGTCTTTGTGGTGACTTCGTTGCCGATAACGGTGGTGAAGTGTTGCGATGTCTTCTTCTTGATGGCGGCCGGTTGATAATCGGCGTGATGATTGTGGTCGGTGGACACCGCCAACTCGATGCCCTCGCCGGCGATCGTGAGCATGCGTTCTTCGACGGTGGAATCGCCGTGGCCGCTGAAGGTCAGCGTGTGGATGTGCGTGTCGCACGCCACGAGATTTGGCGTCGGGACTTCGCGGCGAATTTCAAGTGGCACGACCGCCGTTTCGCCGGCGGCGACGGTGACCTGTTTTTGTGCCACGCTGTACTCGAACCCGCGCGAGGCGTAGACGGTGTAGCGGCCCGGCAACACGCCGAGTCGAGCCGAGCCGTCGCCCGTGTACGCGACGCCGGGCCGCAACGCGAGCGAGGCTGCCTGCCCGGAATGCAGCGCGGCGAGATGGCCTTTTTCATCGGTGACGGTGATGCGGCACGGGATGGCGTCGTGGACGCTCACCTCGAGCCACGCTTGGCCAAGCGCCGTTTTGCGCGGCCCTGGCGCGATCCAAAAATCGCCCACCTCGATGTCGTCGGTCGCCTTGGGCGCGACGATGGAGAGCTTGTTTGCGCCGTCGCGAAGCAGGCCTTTCGCGATCGGAAGATCGTGCACCAACCGCGTGTCGATGGTGGCCAGGCGGCCGAGTCGTCGGTCGTTGAGCAGCACGGCCCACGAGTATTTCACCTGCCATTGGCCCAGGAACAGCGTGTGCGGTGTTTCGTTTTTCCTGGCCTCGAACGTCAGGTCCAGCCGGCGGCCATGCGGCGTGCGGCCCTCGAACTCCTGCCACTCGGGGAAGCCCGGTGTGCCGAGGTGATGCGTGCCAGCGTCGATTACAACCGGCTCGGCCGCTGCCGCCTGGCCAAGCGCGGCAACGCAGCAAAGGAATCCCAAAAAACGCAGCCTACTCATCGGCGGCGAAGAGGTTGTGGCTTGGCCATGCGGTGACGGCATCGGCGGCCTTGTGGACGAGCGGATCGATTTTTGAGGAGGGATTTTTGCCGTCGGCCGTTTGGTTTGTATTGAACAGCACCGACCAGCAGAGGCCGTCGTGCCGCAGCACGAGAATCGTTGAGGTGCCGGACAATCCGCCAGTGTGCCAGCGGTTGGTTTTTCCGTTTTTCACCGGGCGCACCGACCAGCCGCAGCCGTAGTGCGTGGCGTCCGGCTTGCCCTCTTCGTCGTTGCCGAAATGGCCCTTGGCCGGACGCTCGATCATGGTCGCGATGGTTTCCTTTTTCAGGATGCCGGACTGTTCGAAGCGGTCCACCGCCGAGCCGAACCGCACGAGGTCAGGCGCCGAGGCGATCCAGCCGCCGAGCGAGTCGAAACTCTCGATCGACCAGGCGCCGTACGGCCAACTGACTTTCGCGCCGATGGCGTCGCCGGTGACGGCGATGCCGAGGAGGTCGCCGACGGGATAATATTTCACCTCATTTTCGGCACGGTCGCGGAGGAGCGTTTTGCCGAGGCGCATCGACTCGATGCCGAGTGGTTTCAGGAACTCGTTCATCATGTAGTCGCCGTAAGCTTGGCCGGTGAGTTGCTCGATCACGCGGCCGAGCAGGCAGTAGCCGAGGTTCGAGTACACGTAGCGTTGGCCGGGGTCGAAGTCCAGTTGCCATCCCATCATGAAGCGGATGACGTCGTCCTGCGTGGCGGGCGGCGGCTTGCCGAGGACGCTGGCGATCTCGATGGCGTGGAACAGCGGATCGATCGTCTCCTTGCGATCCCAGCCGCCTTGATGCCGCAGCAGGTGGGCGATGGTCACTTGGCCAAGCCGGGGGTCGGCCAGGTCGCCCTTGGCCAAGTGAGGTTTGTGAGGCAGCAGGTCGAACACCGGCGTGTCGAGGCTGAGCTTGCCCTGCTCGACCAATTGCAGCGTGGCGGTGGCGGTGAACGACTTGGAGATGCTGGCGATGCGGAACAGCGAGTTGGGCCGCACCGGTTGCTTTTTCTCGACATCCGCATAACCAAAGCCGCGCGCGTAAACCAGGCGACCGTCCTTGGCCACGGCCAGCGACGCGCCGGGGATTTTGTTGTCGCGGACGAACGCCTCCATCAGCTCGTCGAACGGCTTCAGCTCGGGAAATTTTTTACCGGTGGAAACGACCGTTTGGCTGTCCTTGGCCAAGTCAGCCTCTGCCGCCGGTGCGCTTGGCCAAGCGACAAACAAACAGGCTATAACCCAACTCAATACCATTCGGTCGGAAGGCTGCATCGCTTCAAGACTGGAACGCATTGCCGATTCGATCGACCAGCGGATTTGTGCGTTCGCCCGTGCCGTGCAGCTTGAACAGACTGGTGGCAAGAAAACGGTTCCTCCACTTGGACGAGACCTGATAATAGTCCTCGAGCACGGCGGAACTGAACTTGTAATCGTGAGAGTCGTTGCCCTTGAGGAACACGAGACGGCGTGCCTCCGCGATCAACGCCTGTGGGCTATGCCCGTTGTCCAGGTAGGCCAAGGTCTTTTGCGCAGCAGCGAGCCGATTGCTGTCCACGCTCTGGAAAATGTTGCCAAGCGCATGATCCCCTACGGCATTGGGCGGCAGATCCAGTTGGCCATGCGTCCGTTCAAGCACCTGGCCGCGGCCGCGCATGGCCTCGCGAAAGGAGCACAGGAAAGCCGCGTTTTGCAGCAACACCAGCCGCCGCGTCGTGTCGTTGCTGCTGGTGTTGTAGATGAATCGAAGCGCATTGGTGGTGGTCAAGGCATGCAATGCGACGATGCCGTTCTGCCGCATCAACAACTCACCCGCACCAAGAAACAGCGCGTCAAAAATAGACTGCGGCGACACGCCGCGATTGAGCTGGGTCACGACAAGTCGGCACACCTGCTCCTCGCCGCCGGCATGGAGCGCGGCGACCAATTCCTGAACCGCATCGTCACTGGGTTGGCCGTGTTGCCATGCATCGCGAATCTCCCCGGAGAGCGTTTGGTTTCTACGCCATGCCAGATCCGGCGCCAAGTCGTTCTCTGCCGGATTTGGTTCGCCAACATGGTTGAGCAGCGCGTAGGCGAGCGAGCGCATCACCGGCTCGGCATGACGCCAGCCAATGGTCTGCAGGGTGCGCCAGGCGTTGGCTAAAAAGATGGCCTTGTGTCCAATACTGCGAAAGTCCCTTGCCGCGTACTCGGCAAACAGCTCAAAAACCTGGTTCGCCCCGTGACCGCGCACGAGACCTGTTACGGCGTCATCAGCCGCTGCTTCGTCCCATCGATTCATCGCCCGCCGAAAGGCACGCTTGGCCTGTGTAGCTGAGGTAACTTGTTTTTGATTTACCGGCGGCATGGTCCAGTTGCCCTCCCTCACATCCCGTGCCTGCGCGCTTTTGAAGTTGTCCAGGGCCCAAAAAACCGGCAGCCAACGATCGGCCGCCGGGGAGGAGAGGCTGGCCAAGTGGGCCGAGTGGACCACCAGCACGGAGTGAAACTTGAAACCGACTGACGGCCGAGGTTCCACATTGCGCACCCCTGCCAACAGCAGGCCGGCCAGCAGTTCGCGATAGCTCATCCCGGCCTTGATTCGTTCCGCCACCACCTCCATCAGCCTGTCCCGCGGCGTGTCTTCGATCAGCCGCACCGTCGGCTCAATTTCCGGTAGCAACTGGACGGTCTCCGGGGACACCTTGGCCTCAGCCGATGGGACAGCGTGAAGCCGGGACAAAAAGGCAATGTCACTCACCCCGGCCATCGCAGTTCCAGCCGCCATATCGGTGAGGAACCGCCGCCGGGTCGGGCGTAAAGATGGGATCACTTGCTTCATGCTCAATCAAAGGGAAATCTGGGCGGCAACCGGGAATATGACAATCCCCAAATGCCGGTCCGCCATTCCGCTTGGCCAAGCGTCTGGCCTGATAGCGGGCCGACTGTTTTCGGTCATTGACGATAGCCAGAAATTGGCCTATTTGCGGTGGGGAGGGCAGGATGTCGTCCGCTCCGTCTGATGAAAACTAAGCCAACTACTTCAAAGTCAAATCCCGCGAGAGGATTCACATTAATTGAGCTGCTCGTGGTGATTGCGATCATTGCCATCCTCGCCGGACTGCTGCTGCCGGCGTTGGGCAAGGCCAAGGACAAGGCGATCAGCATGAGTTGCATGAACAACGTTAAGCAGATGGGCCTGGCGCTGGTGTTGTACGAGCAGGATACGCAGGAGGTGCCGCGATGCTGGCCACCATTTCAGATCAGGGACAAGAAAGGCGTCATGCAGCCCCGCCTTTGGTACCGGGTCATCCAGCCGTATCTTGGCAAGGAGGCGAAGGTCTTGGGCACCGGAGTGTTCATCTGCCCCGGCACCTCCAAGCGGAAGCGCACCAGAGACTGGAAGGACGATTACAACTACGCGATGAACTCCAAGTTTCAGGCCGGCAGCAAGTGGGCGACACCACGGAAAGGCACATTCAAACTGTCCGTGCTCGAGAACCCGTCGGGAACCATTTTCGTCGCGGACATCGACGGCTTCAACTCATGCCTCTACCCCGACGAGACCGACACCGGCAGCAACATTACCAGCGGCAACGTCCTGTACCGCCACAATGGCGGCACGGAGAAAAGTTCCTTCTATATGGGCGCTAGCTCACGCGCGAAATTCGGCTCGGCAAGCTCGAACTACTTCGATGGCCACTCCGAGCCGCTCAAAAAGCGCGCCCCCGAGGATCTGTTCCGCATTAAGAAGAACAAACGCTGAGCCGGCAACTCAAGGCTTCTGCTTGCGGAAGAGGTCGGTCCTGATTTGCTTAGCCGCGCGGTAGCCGGCGTGGCCGTCGAGGTAGAGGATGTTCGAGCCGACGCTGTGCCTCGCGGCAGCGATGCGGCGGTCGGTGCTGAGGCGTTTGCCACTTGAGTCGTAGGGCAGGTGGCTTGGCCGCCAGACGTCGTTCAGGGCCGTTTGCGGATCACGGAAACCGGTGACGATGGGGCGCCATGTGTTGTCCTCGTTGTCCAGCAGGTACGCCGAGTCGGCCGGCTGCCTGAAGTCGGTGATCTTACTCAAGCCAAGCTGCTCGTAGCCGTTTTTGTCCCTCGTGGAGGTGAAGTCCCACGCGTTGACCACGTACGTGACCACTTGTTTTTTGTTCGGTGTGTTCTTGGGGATAGGGTAGCTCGGACACATGAAAATCCTGATGTTCCGGTAGTCCCGCTCCGTGCCGCCCTCCGGCACGAACGGCATGAACTCCAGCCACCAGCGCCGAGAGTTGCCGGCGGTGCCTCGGGGGACCATGTCTTCATTCTCATCGGCGAACATCAGCATGGCCAGGCCGACCTGCTTGAGGTCGTTGAGGCAGACGGTGGACTGCCCCTTCTGCTTGGCCTTGGCCAGCGCGGGCAGCAGCATCGCGGCGAGGATGGCGATGATCGCGATCACCACGAGCAACTCGATCAACGTGAAGGCGCCTCTTGTTTTGGAGTTCAGATTCATGTCAAGTTTCATTGTTTGGCCAAACGTTTTGCAGCGGGCTATTGTTTCTTTTCGCGGAACAACTCAATGTCGATCAGCTTCGAATCACGAAAACCGGAGTGGCCGTCGAGGAAGAGTATGTTTGAACCCTTGCCACTATGTCGCTTGGCGGCGATGCGCCGATCGCTGCTGAGGCGTCTTCCGTTGGCGTCGTAGGGTAAATGGGTTGGCTGCCATACATCATTTAAATCCGTTCTCATGTCTTGAAACCCGGTAACGATTGGGCGGTTGATGCCGGGGTTGTCTATCCCATCTTCATTGTCCAGAAGGTAAGCGGAGTTGGAGGGCTGCGTGAAGTCGGTAATTTTGCTCAACCCAATATGCTCGTAACCGATATTGTCCCGTGCTGAACGAAACTTCCACGCGTTGACAACGTAGGTGATCACCTGCTTTTTATTTGGGGTGCGCTTGGGCAGCGGATAACTCGGGCACATGAAAATCTTGATATTGCGAAAATCCCTCTCTGTACCGCCCTCGGGCGCGTAGGGCATGAACTCGAACCACCAGCGCTTGGCATTGCCCCGAGGGATCGTGTCGTCATTGTCGTCGGCAAACATCAACATCGTCAATCCGACCTGCTTGAGGTTGTTCATACAGGCGGTCGCGTGCGCCTTTTGCTTGGCCTTGGCCAGGGCCGGCAACAGCATCGCGGCTAGAATGGCGATGATCGCGATCACCACCAGCAACTCGATCAGGGTGAAGCCACCTTTTGGTTTGGAGTTCAATTTCATTTATCTGAAATCATCGCTTGGTCAAGCGCCTCGTCTGGCGCGGTTGTGTTTGGGGTTGTTGTACCCCTCCCCTCCCCAAAAGCAAGCCCCGCTTGACCAAGTTCAGCGGGAGCGTTTGGCCCGATTTTCCAGCACACGCAGATGGTTGCCAAGCCGCTCCCAACGGGCTATGACCGCCCGCGGTATCTGCACTGAGCGCAGGAACGAGGCGTCCCTCTCGTAAGCCCTCGAGTAGGTCTGGTAATTGAGCGCGCCGAGCAGCAGATCCGGGTCGCCGTCGCCGTCGATGTCGCCACTGGCGATTCGGCACCAGCGGCCCTGCTCGTGCCCCGGTAGCGGCTGGTTTGCGAACCGCCCGTCGTGGCGGATGTGCAGCATCGCCGCTTGGTGGGGCTTGTGCCGGAAATCGGCAAAATAAGAAACACTTGCGATGTCCAGGTCGCCGTCCGCCTCGGCATCGAGCACTGTGAAGTCCATCACGCCATGAGCCGGGATGAACTGTTTCTCCGTGAGGTCGTCCGCGCCGAGATCGTAAATGCGGATGCCGTGGTACGCCCTCGGGTTGGAGCGGAACTCCGTGGTGTCGCCGTTGGAGAGGAGGACGTCCACCGCGCCGTCGCCGTCCGCGTCGAGCATCTCCATCGCGGTGAAGCCCCAGCCCGGCTGTTTTTTGATCAACACCGACTGGGCGATCCCGCCGCCCGGCCTCATCGTGAACCGAAGCAGGCACTCGTGCTCCTGGGCGACGAGCACGTAAACTTCCGGCTGGCCGTCGGCGTCCGTGTCGAGCACGCGGCAATCGATCGCGCCGCTCATCGGCAGGACTAAGACCGATTCGCCCTCGCGGTAAAGCGAGATCTTCCCTTTGCTGATGCCGTACTCGCACAGCACGGCATAGTCGGTGCCCGAGTGGCGGAATGGCACGTAGCGCGTCGGGCGGTTCAGCCCACGGAGCAACGGCCTGTACTCGCCTAGGCCAGAGTCGGTGATGTAGCCGACCTCGCCGGCTTCGCTGTCCAGCGGATCGAGCGATCCGTGGCTGCAGACGTACAACCGATCCTCGGCTAACTGAAAGTCGCACGGCACCTTGTCGGCGGCGAACGTGCGCACGTTGCGAAAAGCCCGATCGTACACCAGCACCGCCTGGCTCAACTCGTCGCCGACGTAAACCAAGCCGTTGGCCGCGTCGTGGTGGATAGCTGTCACGTTCAGTTTCTCAACCGTCGAGCGGTGACCAAACGCGGCGCTCACGGGCGGTTCGGTCGCCGATGGTGTCGAAGGTTTTTCGTCGCTTTGCCGGAGGTAAAATGCCTTGATCGTATCCCAGCGGGCGCGGACGGCGGCTTGGGTCTGCGCGTCATAATTTTCGATTTGGGCGATCCCGAGCAAGTCCTCGAGATACGGAAACGCGCCCTTTTCCCAATCGACACGGTGCATGCTCGCAGGCGGGGGGAAGGCGTGGCACTTAGAGCACTCCCGCTTGGCCAAGCGCTCCGAGGTCTCCTCTCCAGCGGTACTCAGGAATCCGGCAAGGCACAGGGCCAAGCCGGGTAGTCTCCGGGGCGGCGTGAGCGCCCTTGGCCAAGTGAGCCAAATCATCGGTTCGGAGGAGGCAGCCGTTTGCCACCCAAAAACAAGCAAAAAGCCAGAATCTGGTAAATGACACCTCTGGCTTGAAGAAATATATTGACTTTTAAGATATGAAGTGTATGATGTTTACCCCGTAGTAGTTGGGGTTCCGATCAATTAATTAGTCGGTAAACGAATCAGTAACCATGAGAATACAAAAAACCATTCGAGTTCTGTCACTTATCGTGGCAGGGATAACTGTTTTTGCAGGCTTTAGGCCAAACACTCAAGCTCAACCTACAAAGCCCACAGGCAGTATAACTGTAACTGAGTATCGAGGCATCGGTGGGACGTCCTTAAACGAACTCAAGAAAAACGCCAACTTTTCCAGCAATCCGAGTCATAAGGCATCTGCCAAATATTTTGAGTGGCCACAATCTGGCGACATCAACAAGAGCCCCACTGGCGATGTTCAAAATAACTATGGGTGGATGCTGGAGGGTTATCTTTTTCCGCCCACTACAGGTTATTACTGCTTTTATCTTTGCTCAGATGATAACGGGGAACTTTATCTAAGCACAGATTCTAACCCGGCCAACAAAAAAGTGATCGCAACGGAGCCGCAATGGAACGGTGTACGCAACTTTAAGGGACATAGCCGCAGGGGTGTAGTTGATTCTGCCACCGGGCGGCGGCAAAACATTTCAGCAGCCGTTAAATTGACAGCTAACAAGCCGTATTACATACAGGCATTGGCCAAGGAAGGCGGAGGCGGTGACAACCTGTCGGTTGCATGGTTTACTCCCAAAAACGGAAGCGATCCGAGGACGCAGTTCAACTCGATCAACCCCGAGATCATTCCGGGGAAATACCTCGCCGGATTTGATTTCATTCCCACTCCCGGTGAGCAGCATTACACTATATCTGAATTTTTGCAGAAGGATTTTGACACGCTCAGAGCGGAAACCGGCGGAGAGGATTTTTATATCTCCGGTCTGCTTCCAGGAAAGGAAGTCCAGGGGCCGTCAATACTCACTGGAAATCTTTGCTGGACTATCGGAGAAGATGCTTTCAAAAACTTTAAAAAGATCAAAATAGGTGAAGCTAAGGCTTGTTTTGATGTTATCGACCACACGATCAGCGCTTCGCTCAAGGTGGAACCTGCATTTTTGAAAGGTGGCTCGATTGAGGGTTCGTTCACTGCTGGAGCCAACGGTTTGCAGGCCATTGGCTTGGTCGGCGACGATTTGGGAATACCGATCGGAACCACGCCCGCAATGCTCCAAAAAATTGGTGCCAGCGCGAATGATCTGCACCTCAGGCCCGGTTGGTATATCAAGGGCGAACTGGGTGTTTCCGTAGGAAAGAAAAAGATCGCAGACGAATGGCCTGTATATGTTGACAGCTCCGCTACTTGGTTCAGTAACGGATATTTGGAGATAGGAGCCCAACTTAAGGTCATAGGCATCATTACAGGCGAAGGGGTGTTAAGGTACACCCCCGCAGAAAGTTCATTCTATGCCGAGGCATGGATGGATATGTACGGTGGCGCGCTAAGAGGGACGGTGAAGCTCAACGCCCGCCCCAATTACTTCAACGGGCACTTTGGCATGACGGTTCAAATCCCAAGATCCATTCCGATCGTCGGAGGAATTAACTTTGGCGGTGCCAACATCGACATGACGATCACCGACAAATACTGGGAGGTCGCTGCCGGAGTTTATTTTCAGATCGTCCCGGATGTACCGCAGGTTTGCATTCCCGAAGCGTGCTTCACTGTAGGCTGGCCTGATCTCCACTGCAGTTGGAGGGGGTGCAAGGGGCACTGGCACACCAAGCGCGTTTGCACCCCGCGTATATGCACCCCAGCGATTAACAACTCGTGGTCCAGGGCCAAGTTCAATGTCCGGTATCACTCGCAACACGGATTCAGTGCTGCACGCGGGGGCCGCTTGGCCAAGATGTACAGCGAGAATCTCGCTCGCGAACCTTGGGAGAATCCGTTCGTGGCCATCATCGAGGTGCCGGAGGAAAAAGCCTACGCCATCTTCAACGACAACTGGGACATCCTCCACGAGAGCGTCACCAAGTCGGATAGCCGCAACATCCGCAAACAAGGCCCGGTGGTTGAGACCATCGAGGTGGCCGAGGATCTGGCCACGGCCATCTTCCGCATC
>JABGZB010000279.1 GCA_018674955.1 Verrucomicrobiota bacterium
GGATGGCTGATCAAATCCACTTTTGCCCCAACGGGTGCTGCTTGGCCAAGCGCAACCGGTGTAATCCCGGTATTGGGAATACGCACCACTGCTAAGTCGTAACGCTCACTCGCCACAACCACCGACTCGACCATAAACACTCGACCGTCGAACAACCGCACTGCCAAGGCAGAACGCTCAGGCTGGTTCACCACGTGATAGTTGGTCACTAGCAAATCCTCCGCGATCAAGAATCCGCTCGCCGGCGCCACATGCCAGCGCGTGCAGCGTTTACACTTGTAAACACCACCCACCACTGCGATTGCCTTTTGCACCTCCTCCGCTCGCCCTCCCTTTCCCGCTGGCAAACCAAGTTTGGCCCTCGGCTCTTTTTTCAACTGCTTGATCAATGATTCCATCGAGACCGTCTCGTCGAAATCCATCATTCTCGTCGCCTCACGAGTCATCTGGCCAATGATCGCCCGGTCATTAATCACCGCCGGTTTCGCCGCGTCACTCGACTGAACCCCGCCCGACTTCGTACTTGTGCAACCGGCAACACCCAGTGCCAAAAACAAGCTGCTCCATTGAGCTAAATCCATTTTCACACAGGCAATGTACGCCATTCGCGGCTTGGCAGCGAGCGCTTCGTGACCTCAAATGGCCGCCCCGAGTGGAACTGGCAAAATACATCCGTGAAACCCCGCAAGGCGTGACTTTGGCCATCCGCGTCCAGCCACGCTCCTCGCGCGATGAATTCATCACCGCCCCCAATGCCGAACACCTCAAAGTCCGGATCACAGCGCCGCCCGTGGACTCCGCCGCCAACAATGCGCTGCCCAAGTTCATCTCCAAGACACTCGGCGTCTCACCAAGCGCCGTGTCCCTCATCGGCGGCGAAAAAAGCCGAAACAAAACCCTGCTCATCACAGGCACCGACGCTCAAGCTGTTGCTGAAAAACTTCGCGCCCAAAAATAGCTTGCGAGCACACGTGCGCCTTCCTAGCTTCGCCCCATGGATTGGGCGAAATTAAACACCGTTCTACTCACTGGATTTCTGGCACTCACGGCTGGCTGCCAACTCACCCTGAGTTCCGGTTTAGGGAACGACAACACGGCGACTTCTGGCAACTACATCGTCGCGCTTCAACTCACAGATGCTTCCGACCCGGACAATCCCGTGGTAATCGCCACTCCCAAAATCACCGTCATCGCCGAACAGGAGGCGAGCATGAGTATCGGCGAAGCAAACAAGCAATTTATTGAGATCGAAGTCGTGATCAACGAAGGCGAGCCAACCATTGGCACCACAGAATTCAGCATCATAAAAGGCGACCGCCGTGCTTCGGGAAAAATCACGGCTCTCGTCGGCCAAGCCGCTGAACTGCAAACCGGCGGCTTCCGCATAAAAGTACTCATCGAGCCGCAATCCGCCAACCGTGATTAGCGACGCAACCGACGGACAAAAAGGCGGCTGGCTCGTCTGGGTGGACACCGGCGGCACCTTCACCGACTGCCTCGCCGCCGACCCGCACGGGCGCACCCATCGCTTCAAGGTTCTCTCCAGCAGTTGCCTCCGAGGCACGCTCACGGCCATCGACTCGCCGACCGAGATCGCGATCAAGTTGCCCCAGCCGCTCATCGCCGGCTTCGCGCTTGGCCAACAATTCCAGCTCCTTGGCCAAGGCGGGGAGCCGATGAAAATCACCGGTCACGACTCGCCGAGCCAACTCCGCTTGGCCAAACCGCTGCCCGGAGGCACCCCGCTTGATCAAGCAATCGAGATCGCCTTTGACGTTGAGGCCCCAATTCTCGCGGCTCGAATCGCCACCGGGACTCCCGCCGGCCAGGCGCTCCCGCCGATGGCCATGCACTTGGCCACCACTCACGCCACGAACGCGTTGCTCGAGGAAAAAGGCGCTGACGTCACGCTGTTCATTACGCGCGGATTCGAGGATTTACTCATCATCGGCGACCAAAAACGCCCTGATCTTTTCGCTCTGAACGTCCAAAAACAAGCCCCGCTCTCCGCCAACGTCGTTGGCATCGACGAACGACTTGACGCCCTTGGCCAAGTACTCCGCCCGCTCAACCTTCCCGCCGCTGATCCGCCTAAAAACGAAAACCAATCCGCCGCCGTCGTCTGTCTGCACAGCCACCGTAACCCCGAACACGAACAGCGCCTGGCCAAGCATCTCCGCGACGCCGGCTGGCAAAACGTCTCCGTGTCGAGCGACTTGGCCCCAGTCATCAAAGTCCTGCCCCGCGCCGAGACGACCGTCGTCGATGCCTACCTCTCGCCGATCATGTCGCGCTATCTCGACGGCGTGGAGCGCGAGTTGCCCAACGGCAAACTGCACGTGATGACCAGTGCGGGTGGACTCGTCTCCCGCGCTGATTACCGGGCCAAGGACAGCTTGCTCAGCGGCCCGGCCGGTGGTGTCGTCGGTGCCGCGATGGCCGGACGCCAAACCGGCTTCGAGCGCATCATCGGTTTCGACATGGGCGGCACGAGCACCGACGTCTGCCGGTTCGACGGCGACTTCGATTACAATTACGAACATCGCGTCGGCCGCGCCCGGGTGATCGCGCCGGTGCTCGCCATCGAGACGGTCGCCGCCGGTGGAGGCTCGATCTGCGGCTTCAACGGCGACGAGTTGTTTGTCGGCCCGGAGAGCGCGGGCGCAAATCCCGGCCCGGCCTGCTACGGCGCGGGCGGCCCGCTGACGATCACCGACGTCAACCTGCTGCTCGGTCGGCTCGATCCCGCCCAGTTCGGCATCCCGGTCTACATAGACGCCGCCCAAGCCGCACTCGATCAGGTCCGCCAATCGATTCCCGAGCGGCCGCCGGAGCAGGATTTGCTCTCCGGTTTTCTCGACATCGCCAACGAACGGATGGCCGACGCGGTTCGCAAAATCTCCATCCGCGAAGGCTACGATCCCAGCGACTACGCGCTCGTCGCCTTCGGCGGTGCCGGTGGCCAGCACGCCTGTGCCATCGCCGAAGAACTCGGTGTCAGCACCGTCCTTTGCCCAAGCGACGCCGGACTTCTCAGCGCCCGGGGTCTCCGCGAAGCCGTTATGGAACGCTTCGCCGAGCGGCAGATTCTCCAACCACTCGGCACGCTTGGCCAAGCGCTTGGCGACATTTTTGCCGAACTCGAAGCCTCCGCACTTGGTTCACTGAAGGCTGAAGGCTTTTCCGACAAACAAATAATTGTCCGACGCCGCCTCGTTTCGCTGCGCCACGAAGGGCAGGAATCCACCGAGGAAATCGCCTTCGATACAACGATCGACTTGGCTACGGCGTTCCGCGAGCGGTACGAAAACCTTTTCGGCTACTGGCCAGACAACAAATCGATCGAGCTCGTCTCGGCGCGGGTCGTCGCCTCGACACATCCGCCGTCGGTTGCGACGGAATCGTTTACCGATCCAACGGGACAAACGGTCAACAATCCGATTCTCGACCGCGAGTCGCTGAACATCGGCCAGTGCATTGAGGGGCCGGCAGTCGTGCAGGATCGTTTTTGCACCCTCGGAATTGACGCCGGCTGGATCGGCACGCTTGGCTCCGAGGGCACTCTCAAATTGACTCGCTCTTCCGAGGCGCCCGAAGCCAGCGACGGCGCCCACTCGCCGCTGATCGAGTTGGAGCTGTTCACGAACCGGTTCGGCTCGATCGTTGAGGAGATGGGGCAACTGCTGCAGCGCACCGCGGTCTCGACCAACGTCAAGGAACGTCACGACTTCTCCTGCGCGTTGCTCGATCGCGACGGCCAACTTGTTGTCAACGCGCCGCACATTCCGGTGCATCTCGGGGCCCTTGGCCTCTGTGTGCGCTCGATTGCGCTTGGCCAAGCGCTTGGCTCCGGCGACATGATCGTCACTAATCACCCCGGCCACGGCGGCTCGCATTTGCCGGACATCACCGTGATCAGTCCGGTGTTCGATGACGCCGAACAACTCCTCGGCTACGTGGCCAACCGCGCACACCACGCTGAACTTGGCGGAATCAGCCCCGGCTCGATGCCGCCCCTGGCCAAGTCGCTCGCCGAAGAGGGTGTCGTCATTCCGCCGACGTTTTTGTATCGCGGCACTGAGGCTCGGTTTGGACAGATTGAAAAACTGCTGACTGCCAAGCCGTATCCGTCGCGCTCGCCCGAGGACAACTTGGCCGACCTCAAAGCCCAAGCTGCCGCCAATCTTCTCGGCACCCAGGCTCTACAGCGGTTGGCCACGACGCACGGCGCTGGAACAGTCGCCGACCACATGGGGCAAATACGGCTTCGGGCAGCCGACGCTATCGCTCAGCGCATCACCACTCTCGAGCCGGGACTGCACACCGCTACCGAACGACTGGACGACGGCACACAACTCAAAGCCACGATCGAGGTTGGTGACGGAAAAATCCGCATCGATTTTACGGGCACCGACGCCCTGCACAGCGGCAACTTCAACGCTACGCCGGCGATTGTCCAAAGCGCGGTGATCTACGTCGTCCGGCTGCTCGTCAACGAACCGGTGCCACTCAACGAGGGGTTGATGGAGCACGTCGAGATTACCCTTCCCCGTTGTCTACTCAATCCCGAGTTTCCCGGCGACCCCACTCAGGCGCCATCCGTGGTCGGCGGCAACGTCGAGACAAGTCAGCGATTGGTAAATCTGCTGCTTAAGCCGTTGGGGATCGTAGCAGCCAGCCAGGGAACGATGAACAACCTGATCTTCGGCAACGAGCGCTGCAGCTACTACGAAACCATCTGCGGCGGCACCGGAGCCGGGCCGGGCTTCGACGGCACGGACGCTGTGCACTCGCACATGACCAACACGGCTATCACCGACCCGGAGATTTTGGAATGGCGCTTTCCCGTCCGGCTGGAGCGATTCGCCATCCATAATAACTCCGGCGGCCAAGGCAAGTTCACCGGCGGTAACGGCATCGTCCGTGAACTTGTTTTCACCGAGGCGGTTTCACTTTCGCTGCTCACCCAAAACCGCACCCAAGGCCCCTACGGCCTGAACGGAGGCCAAGCGGGCCACCCCGGCCAACAACGCTTGGCCAAGCGCTCCGGCGAAGAAACAGAACTTGCCTCCGTCGCCCAGCAACAACTAAACGCAGGCGACCGACTGACCCTCAAGACCCCCGGCGGCGGCGGTTGGGGGAAAACAACTTAGCGCCCCAGGCCGCAGATCACTCCTTAACTTACTTCTTAAAACTGAAACGGAGCCGGTTCCCGCCCCAATTCTGTTCTTGAATATTCAGGTGACGACCGGCAGTTTTTAGTCCCCTGTGGAACCACTTTGAAATAAGCAAAAGTTGAGCACATGATAACTTTATTTAATATTGCGCCGCGCCAAACCGGAAAAAAGGAGATAAAAAGTTACCGTATTAGCAACGGATTCACTCTCATTGAGTTACTCGTTGTAATCGCAATTATTGCGATCCTTGCGGCCATGCTTTTACCGGCCCTCGCCATGGCCAAGTCAAAGGCACATGGCATCGGTTGCCTTAACAACCACAGGCAACTTATGATTGCGTGGCGAATGTACGTCGAGGATAACAACAGTAATCTGCCATACGTCAAACACGGGCCTTATGAATGGTGCGGTGGCTGGCTTGATTTTAACGGGAACAACAGAATGAATTGGGATCCAACGTTCAATTTATCCAAAAGTATTCTTTGGGAGTATTGCGGAAACAACAAAGATATTTTCAAATGCCCCGGCGACTCCAGCACTGTAAATCTCAAGGGGAAAACACTGCCCCGTGTCCGTAGCATGTCCATGCTCAACTGGGTCGGCGGCCGAGGCGAAAACAGACCCATGGGATGGTCCGCTTCCACGGGACCGTGGAAGATTTACCGCCAACTGGAGGACATGAATAATCCGGGGCCATCAAGCACGTTCGTCTTTCTTGATGAGAGGGAAGATAGCATCAATGACGGCATGTTTGTGGTCGACATGGGAGGCTATCCGGATAAACCAACGATGTACCGGATGGTGGACATCCCGGCGAGTTACCACGGTGGAGCGGGTGGGTTGTCGTTCGCCGATGGTCACTCCGAAACTAGGAAGTGGCTAGATTCGCGAACCGTGGCTGCGTTTAGAAAAGGTGTGAATACCCCATACGACCGGCCCTCTCCCAACAACAAAGATATCGCTTGGATGCAGGAAAGAGCCACAAGACATCTCCAAAAATAAAAAAACGAGCCCCTCTTGGGTTCATCTTCAGGATAATATATCGTGGACGATGCTGCCGTGGACGTCGGTCAGGCGGAAGTCGCGACCGGCGTGGCGGTGGGTTAACTTTTCATGATCCATGCCGAGGATGTGCAAAATGGTCGCGTGCAAATCGTGCATGTGGACCGGGTTTTCCAGCGCTGTGTCGCCGATTTCGTCGGTCGAACCATACGAGAAACCGGGCTTCACCCCAGCACCGGCGAGCCACGTCGTGAAGCCGCGCGGATTGTGATCGCGCCCATCGCCGCTCTGTGAGAATGGTGTACGGCCAAACTCGCCGCCCCACCAAACCAGCGTCTCCTCGAGCAGTCCGCGCTCCTTGAGGTCGGCCAGCAGACCGGCGACCGGCTTGTCGGTGGCGCGGGCGTGGTTCATATGCAACGGCATGTTGCTGTGCTGATCCCAGCGCGGGTTGGCGCTCTCGTCGGCGTAGTTTAACTGGATAAACCGAACACCGGCCTCGGCGAGACGGCGGCCCATCAGGCATTGTCTGCCGAAGTCATCCGTCACCTTCGAGCCGATGCCGTAACGCTCGCGGACGGACTCCGACTCACCTGAGATGTCGAACAGTTCCGGCGCGTTCATCTGCATGCGCCACGCCAACTCGTACGACTCGACGATTGCATCCAGTTGGTCGTCCCGCACGCGGTTGGCCAACTGAGCACGGTTGAGTTTTTGCAGAAACCGAAAGTTACGTTCCCTGTCTACGCTCGACAGCGATGTGTTCACGACGTTTCGTAGGGTGGCTTCGCTCGCCGGTTGACCGGCCTTGCCAATGGCGGTGCCCTGGTGGATCGCCGGCAGGAAGGCGCTTGAGTAGTTGCGCGGCCCGCCCTTCGACGCCGACGGTTGCAACGTCACGAAGCCCGGGAGGTTTTGGTTCTCGGTACCCAGCCCGTAGGTCACCCAACTGCCCATCGAAGGCCGCACCAAATTCGTCGCACCGGTGTGCATGAATAGAGTCGAGGGCCCATGCGCGACGCCCTCGGTCTGCATCGACTTGATGAAGCACAAGTCATCGACGAATTGCGCGGTGTGAGGGAACAACTCGGAGACGTGCTGGCCACATTGGCCGTACTGCCTGAAGTCCCAGAGTGGCCTCATCAGCTTGCGCTTGCTCTTCTTCCCAAACGTGCCAAACCGAACGCCGGTGAAGTCGATTTCCTTTTCGTGATTCTGTATCAACTCCGGCTTGAAGTCGTACGTGTCGACATGGCTCGGCCCGCCGGCCATGAAAATGAAAATCACCCGCTTGGCCCGTGGCGCGAACATCGACCGCCGCGAAAGCAGGTTCGCCACACCGTAAGACCCCGCATCGGATTGGCCGCACAGCCCCGCCAATGCCAGCGAGCCAAAACCGCACGCGGTGGTTTTCAGCATTTCCCTGCGGCTGATCGACTGCATCGGGGAAAGGTAATTCATCTGGCGCGTTCGTCAATCCAAGGTTCGGAAATCCACGCTCGCAAACAACGAGTGCGCCAGCGCCCCCCAAGCCCCGGCCTCCGTTTGCCCCACGAACTCCAGCGCCAAGCCCGCCTCATCCGCTGTCGGCTCGCGGCCAAGCGCAAGCCGGTAAGCCAAGCGCACCCGGTCGGCGTTCGGCGCGTCCAGCCCGGCGATGTGCTCCCCCGCCCGCTTGGCCTCGGCAATAACGAACGGGCTGTTCATCATGTACAACGCCTGTGTCGGCAGCGTAGTTTCCGAGCGGCGACCGGTCGACACATTGGGGTTGGCGAGGTCAAACACCTCGAACAACTCGAGCAGCGTGTTGCGGAACAACGGCACGTACACACTGCGTCGGATGGTATTAAATTCATACCCCAAGTCATACTGCGAAAATTTGCGGATCGTGGGGCCACCTTGTTGCATGCTTAATTGTCCGCTCACCGATAGAATCGAGTCCCGGATCGCCTCCGCTGTAAGCCGCTTGCGGTTGGCGCGCCAAATCAGGCGGTTCTCCGGATCGGTCGACCACCCAAGGCTCTCGCCAGTTGAGGCCAGTCGATAGGTGCGCGACATTACTATGCGGCGAATCATTTTCTTCACGGACCACTGATCAACAACGAACTGATGCGCCAACCAGTCCAGTAGATCCGCGTGACTTGGCATCTCTCCCATCATCCCAAAATTATCGGTCGTTCGAACCAGCCCATTTCCAATGAGATAATGCCAAATGCGGTTCACCATCACGCGGCTTGTCAGGGGGTTCTCACTGCTGGCCACCCACTCGGCCAACTCCAGTCGACCACTCCTCCCTGTGGCGATCGCAGGCTGCGCGACGGTTTTGGTTTTGCTGGCGACCTGAAGAAACCCACGGGGCACGACTGCGGCTTTGTTGCGGATTTCGCCACGAATATGCACATGCCAGTCGCCGGTTTCCTTCTCGTCCTGCACCGACATCGCCTTTGGCAAATCCGTCGACTTGGTTTTCTTCAGCGCATCCACGCGCTTGACCAGGCGATCGACCTCGCCCCGCAGCTTGGCCAAGCGTTGCCCGGGGACAGAATCTTTTTTTAACTCCGCAACCGGGACAAACACCACCGCATCCGCGATCACCACGTCACTGGTGTTCGCGTTCGAAACAGAAACAACCGCTTTGCCGGCGTTAAATTGAAACCGGCCTATAACCTTGAAATTGTCGTTGATGGGAGGTTTCTCGCGTTGGTTGATCTTAATTGTTGTCGGGCCATCGGCGTGCTCGATCGTCACCGGGGCTTCTTGGGCGCGGTTGGTTCCAGCCGTGTATCCGAAGCGCACCTCGTACTCGCCGGTCTCCTCCAGCTCTGCTGTGAAAATGACTTTCTTCTGCCCTTTCCCTTCACCTTTATCGTGGATGTAGTTGTCGCCAAAATAGGTTTTGTTGCTTGTCGATTCGATCCAGTCACCGATTTTCTCCGCTTGCAAGTCATCGACAATAATCCCTGTCTTAACTGAGATTTCCTCGGTTTTTCGCAGTTCTTTCTTTGCTGCCTTGAGTGCGGCATTGGCTTCTCTGGTCTCCCAGGCATGTTGCTCGATTGCCTTTTTCAGCGTTGGCCCCGGTTCGAGTTCTCTCGCAACCCAGCTGGAGACGTTGCCTGGAACGAGTGATTGCGTGCTGCGAAAGATGCCCGCCAATGCATAATAATCATCAGTGGGAACAGGGTCGAACTTGTGGTCGTGACAGCGCGCGCAGCCGAGCGTCATGCCGAGAAACGCGCGGCCAACCGTCTCGATTTGCTCATCCACAACTTCCATACGCAATAGCTCCTTATCCTGCAACTCGTAGTTGTGCGGACCTAACGCCAAAAACCCGGTGGCAACATAGCGATCGTTTTGCTGCTTGCGAGTGCCTCGTGGCATCAGGTCACCTGCAAGCTGTTCGCGAATGAATTGGTCGAACGGCTTGTCGTCGTTGAAGGCGTTGATTACGTAGTCGCGAAACCTCCATGCGTCCTTGAACATCAAACTCCGCCCACCGCCACTGCTCTCAGCGAAGCGCGCTACGTCCAGCCAGTGCCGACCCCATGTTTCGCCGAACTGCGGTGAGCCTAGCAGGCGATCCACCAGCCGTTCGTACGCTTTTGGCGTAGAATCGGTCAAAAAGCCGGCGACCTGCTCCGGAGTCGGTGGCAGTCCGATCAGGTCAAAATATAAGCGGCGAAGCAGCGTCTCCGGCCTGGCCAAGTCGACCCGCTCAATGCCCTCTTTGGACAGGCGAGAAAGGATAAAGCAATCGATCGCACCCAGCTTTTCCACTTGGCCATGCGCTGGGTTCACCTTCGGCACAGCAGGTTTAGCCACTGGTCGAAACGACCAGAATTCACGGCCATTAGCTAAGTCGAGGCCTTTGGGCTTAACCTCCGCTTGCTGATCGCGTGGATCCGCCGCACCGTCCTCTACCCATCTGTTCAAAGCCGCACGCTCCTGATCCGCGAGTCTGTACTTGGGCGGCATTTGCAAATCCCCATCCTCGTAACTCACCGCGCGCAGCAGCAGGCTTCCTTCCACATCGCCAGGTACAATCACCGGGCCAGAGTCGCCGCCGGCCGCCCATCCCTGACGACTGTCGAGCAGTAAACCACCCTTCAATTTCTTGGCCTCGGTGGAATGACACTTGTAACAATGCTTGTCCAGCAGCGGCCGAATTTCCTTCTCAAAAAAACCATAATCCCCAGCAGCCTGCACATTGGAGAGCCCGCTGAACACCAAAGAAAATAGGGCTGATTTTATTAAAACCTTACCAATTCTCATATTCGTATTAGGAATCATTCCAACGGCGGAAATCTAAACTAGACCCTCCTTAAGGTCACTTCCAATTTACTATATACCACTGAAAACCGAGGCTGATCCAAGCTCAGCCTCGGTTGGCAAAAGTTCTGCGAGTCACCTATTCAGCGACAATTTTGACGTCGTCAATGAACCAGCCTTCCTGTAAATTGAAGTCGTCTGTGGACAACCTGAATTCAACTATAATCTTTCGAGCCAAGCTGTCAGGCTTGAGACGGAAGGATTGAGTCTCCCAATCATTGGTCGCGCCGGAAGCCTCATATGATTCCTCAAGAATTTCTTCTGTTTCGGAGTCAAGAATAACCACGGAAACCCTGTGGAACGATATTTCAGGATCAATCTTTCTGAATTCCGAGAAACTCAAGGTTGCCTGAATCTTCTTATCGCTTAGATCAATTATTGGTGAGCGCAAATACGAATCCGTGAAAGCTGCGAAATCAACCCCCAGCCCAGTCGCATAAACATTGTCCCCGCTGAACGCCTTACCCGGACCGGTGGTGGGAACACCCAGATCCCAGTTATCCTCGTCCCCACCATGCGTCCAGCCTTCTCCCCCTGCTTCAAAATCGTCGAAGAAGACCGGAGGCGGCTCAAGTGCCACAACCCGATAAAAATTATTCGCATTCTGATCCTTGGAGAATGTTGCCCTATAACCACCATTCCCAAGGTCTCCTAATTCCATGCCAGCTTGTTCTGCCCATTCTTGTAGGCCTAACCCAGCCTTGGTCTCAACCAGATAATTCCTGCTGCTAAATGGACTGTAAAACTCGATATTCACATCGGCCTCATTCAAGGAGATAGTCTTGATATTGAGCGGTTCAAATTCCTCATTCAGCGGCTTTCCTGCCAGGCCGTTTTGATAGATGCCTGATATTTCCACTTCACTCAGACCTCGCTGCCAGATGCCCATGTCATCCAGCAACCCATCGTACAGGCGGGCAATATCAAGGCCTGGACCGTAATTGCCGATGATCAGCGGATCACTGTTAATAGCTCCCAGTTGGGCTGAAATAGCTTGCCCCACGGCTTCGCCGTTCTTGAACCACTGAACCTTGCCCCCCTTGTAGACGAAGGCGTAGTGCTGCCACGTTCCAACTTCCCAGGTGTCGCCCGGGGAGGAATAAGGTGTTTTGTTGACTCCATGGGTGCGAATTGCCCCCCCGCCCAAGAGGACCATGTCAAAGTTGACCGCTTTCCTGAAAACCCGATCATAAGATGCAAACTCTACAATATTCATCCACAATGACACGGTTGCTTCATTGGCCAGGTTTAACAGGTCATTATGAGGAACGGATATCAGGTCATCATCCCCATCAAAAGCGATTGCACCTCCGATCCTTCCCGGAACACCAAAACCTTCATCAAAGCTTTCAAGTGTTCCGTTCAGGTTGTTCCCGCTTGTGTCCCTTAACGTCTCTCCTTCAGTCTCATCAAAGTTGTAATAGGCAACCAACCCGCTAGTAATGGCATCCAACCGTTCAACCTCCAGTCCGGCTGCATTGCTGGTGGTGCTTCCCATCTCATTTGTGACCCTCACAGTATAGTCACCTGATTGATCAGCGCTCAGTTTCGCCAGCACAAGTGAGCTAGAAGTCGCTCCCTCGATGGCTTCACCTTTGAAATGCCATTGATAAGTAACCGGCCGTTTGCCCGTAACCATGACCTCAAACACGGCGGTGGTGCCCTCCAGTTTTTTCCGGGACCTGGGCTGGGATATCACCACGGGTGCCCCGGAAATATCGCGCCCTGCCAACTCCAGTATTTCCGCTTCCGACAAGGGCCGGGACCAGATGGCGACTTCGTCCAGTATGCCATCAACATTTCTCGCTAAACCCTGATCATCATAACTGCCAATGAACAGATCATCAGAATTTGCCTCACCCAAAACGCCTTCCTCGGGTTGACCTATCCGGAATCCGTCCTTGTAGAAGATGATCTTGCCTGCCTTGTAGACAACGGTGAAATGCTGCCAGTTATCAATTTCAACAGAACCCTGGACGGTGTTCACCTCGTTGGCTTTCCTGTTGACCGTGCTTGCTAGTCCACCAGTGTCAGATCTTACAATCAGGGATTTCCTCACAGTTCCCGGGTCGTCTATCAACCGAAGGGAAAGATGATCGCCTTTTCTTAATATCCAACTTGAAGATCTCGTGTAAGTTCCGGCTTCTTCCGCGGGGCCATAAGAGCTGGGTTTGATCCAGAAGGAAAACGTGGCTTCTGCTCCCAGCGCCAGGGATTCGTCATCAAACACTGCGAGATATGTCATCTCCCCATCCAGTTCCAATCCCTGCTCAACCTTCCCTTCAACCCACTGGGATGACTCATCGGAAAAATCTATCAAGTCCGCGTTGTTGTCGTTTGTTGAGCTATCAACCGCAACCAGGCCCTCTTGCTCATCAAGTTTCCAATATGCCTGCCTGGCTGTGTCCAATCCTTCCACCGGAAGTACGGTTACATTTGCCGACTCACTGAAAACCTCCCCAGCCGAGTTTGACACACGAACCTTGTAGGATCCCGAGTCTTCTTTCGTGGAGTCTTCAATCATCAAGGTCTTCTCCGTGGCCCAGCGAAGCGGTTCATCACCCTTAAACCAAAGATATTTGATCGGTGGCGACCCGGAAGCTTTTGCGGTCAAGGTAATTGAACCCCCTTCATAGGTTTCCATCGAATCGGGGTTCTGGGTGATTGCCGGGGCAGTGTCTGTATCCGGGTTCAGTTCATTGGAAAACAGTGCGCTTACTTCCTCTTCACTCAGGGGTTTATTCCAAATCATCACATCATCCATTGAACCATCGAAAAAATTACCGCTGTCATCAGACCCAATGCGCAGGGGCAATCCGGCATCATCAACAGGTGCGGTTACAGCGATGCTGCTCTTTTGCTCCCCATTGAGATACACGATCGCATTTTCACCATCGAACACCCCAACTATATGATTCCACTCACCGGCATCAATGGTCTCTCCTGTAGTGGCTGTTTTGTTTGCCCCACCCTTTTTAACCAAAAAGTTCATTCCGCCGCTCCCCACTCCCTGCAGGAAGAAAAAGCTGTTTCCCTTTTCCAACATGCGGTTGCCGCTGCCACCCGCCGCAAGTTCCACGTTTGAATTGAACCAGGCCGACACTGAAAAGCCGTTTATCAGGTCCGCCCCAATGGAGGGATCATGCGGCACTTCAACATAATTACTGCCGTTAAAGCTGATAGCTCCGCCTACCTTGCCTTCCACCCATTGCGAATCATCACCATCAAAATTCACAAGTGCACCCAGATTGCTGTTATGGCCGGAGTCGAATGCAAGCACTCCCGATTTTTCGTCAAATTTCCAGTGAGCAACCAGTCCCGGACCTGCGTTGGATTCCACAAGGCTCGAAATCTCATCAGCGCTCAGGGCTCGGTTAAAAATCCTGAGATCATCCAAAGCCCCGTTTAAGGGGCTATTCTTTGATGAGGCCCTTTGGCCAAGGTGGACCACTGAAAACGGAGTGGTGCCAACCTTGCCATTCCCCTTGGCTTCTCCATTTACATAAAGGGTGATGTCTTCGGAATCCGCGTTGTAAGTGACGGCAAGATGATTCCATTCACCGAGTTCGACCGGATCCGGAGCAAGTATGGAAATATGCCCGTTGGCATGGTTCCAAAGAACCCTTGGGTGCCGCACTGTCCCGCCGGTGTGAAATCCAAGGCTATGCCCCGCGCCCGCACCATCAAAGGCAGCTGCAATGGCTGCTCCATAAGCTGAATCTGCATCCAAGCGAACCCAGGCAGCCCACGTCGTCGATGTCACGTCTGGCAGCCCCGTGATTTCCAAATGCTCTGAGGTTTGAGGCAGGCTCAAGGCCCCACCTATGTTCCCCTCAACCCAGTTGCTCACCTCACCGGCAGGATAACCAACCAACGAACCATCATTTCCGTTTTCTGAAGAATCGACACAAGCAAACCCATCTTCCTCTGCGAATCCCCAGGAGAGAACCAAGCCGTCAGCAATGTCTTCTCCATCGAATAATTGGCCAATTTCATCACCGGAAAGGCCTCTGTCGAATATCGAGACATCATCCAACGCCCCATTAAGGGGACAATTTTTAGATGAGGCTCTTCGGCCCAAGTTCACCGTACTGAAAGCCGTCGTGCCAACCGTGCCATCCGCCTTGGCTTCGCCGTTCACATAGAGAACTATTTCTTCGGAATCCGCATCATAAGTGACAGCCATATGGTTCCATTCCCCAAGTTCAACCGGTTCTTCCGACATGATTGATATATGTCCATTCGCATGATTCCACAAAACCCGGGGCTTTCTCACATTCCCCCCTGTATGAAACCCAAGGGTATGTCCCGCGCCAGCACCTTCAAAGGCCGCTGAAATGGCAGTTCCGTAAGATGAATCCGCATCCAGACGAACCCAGGCAGCCCAGGTGGTCGAGGTCATTTCCGGGAGATCAGTTACGGCCACGTGGCCTACGCCGAGGGAGACTGCATTATCGGATTTCCCATCCACCCACTGGCTGTTTGCAGCAGCAACACCAACAAGCGTGCCATCGTGGCCGTTTCCTGAGGAATCCTTGGCCAATTCACCACCTGCCTCGTTCAACTTTAAATGAACCAAAAGTCCATCTTGTGCCATTGCACCAACTGAAGTGAGCAACAGTGAAAACATAACCTTCAACAAAGGTTTCCTCATTTCGTTTAATAACACTTTCATTTTATTTTTAGGTTAAAAATA
>JABGZB010000280.1 GCA_018674955.1 Verrucomicrobiota bacterium
ATCTTCACCCACGGGTCCAATGTCCTCTGCTGCACGCCAACCTACGCCCTGCGCTTGGCCGAAGTAGCCAAGGAGGAAGGCATCGACCTGGCCAAGTCGCCGGTGCGCACGATCGTCGTCGCCGGCGAGCCGGGCGGCAGCATTCCCGCCACGCGCGCGCGGCTCGAAGAGGCATGGCCCGGCTCAACGGTTTTCGATCACCACGGCATGACCGAGGTCGGCCCGGTGACATACCAATGCCCTGCTCAAGCCGGCGTGCTGCATGTACTCGAGGAGGCTTATCTGCCGGAAATCATCTACCCCGAAACCGCCGAGCCGGTCGCCGCTGGCGGGACCGGCGAATTGGTGCTGACCACGCTTGGCCGGCACGGCTCGCCGCTGATCCGTTACCGCACCGGCGACCTCGTCACCGCCGCCGAGTCGCCGTGCCACTGCGGCCACCTCCACCTCGCTCTGCATGGCGGCATTCTTGGCCGGGCCGACGATATGGTCGTAGTGCGCGGCGTGAATGTTTACCCCAGCGCCGTCGAGGAAATCCTCCGCAGCGCCGGCGGCGTCGCCGAATATCGCGTGCGCATCAGCCGCGACGATGCGCTCGTCGAGATGAGCGTCGAGGTGGAACCGGAGACCGTCGGCGACAACGCCTTGGCCAAGTGCTTGGCCAAGGCGTTTCAGGAATCGCTTGCGCTACGCATCCCGGTGAAACTTGTCGAGCCCGAATCCCTCCCCCGCTTCGAGTTGAAAGCCAAGCGCTGGGTTGTAAATTAAACGCAGTGGACACGCAGGCGTCTGGCCAACTGCTCAATCTCCCCCGCCGTTTTTCTCCTTTCGCCGCCACTGGCGCTTGGGCGGTTCGGGCAGCGCGGTGTCGACCTTGGCGTAGTAGCTGTCCTGGCCGAGCATTTCGTTCACGGCGTCGCGCAACTTCACTGAGGGGCGCACGAAATATTTTTTGCTCGTGTCGATAAAAACCAGCCGGCCGTCCTGCTGCCGGATACGCAGGAACAATGGGCATCGGCCGTGATGGCTCGTAGCCAAGCCGTGGAGTTCGTCCAACTTCTCAGGGCCTAGCTCGCTGCCGGTTACCCGGAAATGCACCTGCCGGGTGAACTTGGCCGGGGCGTCGTCGAGCGCGATGATTTCCACCGGGAAAATCTTGGGCGTGTCCTCGTTGTTGTTGGCCTCGCCGATGACGAGCACGGTCTTGTTAGAGATGAGCAACTCCTGGTACTTATCGTAGTTCTCGTTCATGCACAGAACTTGAAACGAGCCCTTGAGATCTTCGACGGTGGCGATGGCGTACGGCTTATTTGTGCGCCGCGAGATGCCTCGCTGCACGGTGGCAATCAGTCCTCCGACACGTGTCATTTTACGGCTCTCGAGCACCTTGACCGTTTCGCTGTCGTGCAGACTGTACTCGTCAAGCAACTCGCGGTACGGGTCGAGCGGATGGCCGCTGACGTAAAAACCGAGGAGTTCCTTTTCGGCGGCAAGGATGTCTCCCCTCTTCCACTCGGCGAGGTCGGGCACGGTGTCATGCATCGATTGGCTGCTCTCCTCGAACGCGCCGAAGAGCGACGTCTGGCCGGACTCACGGTCGCGCGCCTGGCTCGACGCCTTGGCCAAGGCACGGTCGATCACGGAGAACTGCCCCGCGCGCGTGCCGGCGAGGCAGTCGCACGCGCCGCTCCTGATGAGCGCCTCAAGCACCTTGCGGTTCACTGTCCGCGTGTCGCAGCGGTCGCACAAATCAAACAGGTCGGCAAACGGCTCGCCAGTCTCCCGGGCTTTAATGAGTTCTTCCACAGCGATGCTGCCGACGCCCTTGATCGCCGCCATGCCAAAGCGGATGACCGAGCCGTCCCGCGCCGGGGCGAACAACACCTGGCTCTCGTTGATATCCGGCGGCAACACCTCGATGCCAAGCACCTTGGACTCGTCGGTCAGCACGCCCAACTTGGCGGTATCGCCCATGTCGTTGGTCATGTTGGCCGCGAGAAACTCGACCGGAAAGTGAGCCTTTAGATACGCGGTTTGGTAGGCCACCATGGCGTAGGCCGCCGCGTGCGACTTGTTGAAGCCGTAACCGGCGAACTTCTCGAGCAAGTCGAAAATCTCGTTGGCCTTGCGCTTGGGAATCTTGTTGTGCTCAGCACAGCCCTGCACGAACAACTCGCGCTGTTCCTGCATCACTTCGACCTTCTTTTTGCCCATCGCGCGGCGCAACAAATCCGCCGCGCCCAGCGTGTAACCGGCGAGCACCTGTGCGGCTTTCATCACCTGTTCCTGATAGATCAGGATGCCATAGGTTTCGTTGGCGATCGGCTCGAGCAACGGGTGCGGATATTTGATCTCCACCTCGCCGTGTCGGCGGCGGATGAAGTCCGGGATCAGGTCCATCGGTCCTGGCCGGTACAATGCCACGAGTGCTGTGATGTGCTCGATGGTGCCCAGTTTGAACTTCCGGCACAGGTCGCGCATACCGGCCGACTCCAACTGGAACACGCCGACCGTGTGGCCGTTGTTCAGCAGGTCGTATGCTTTCGAATCGTCGATCGGCACGCGATCCACATCGACCTCGACGCCGCGCCACTGCTTCACCATCTCGCAGGTGTTGCGGATGACCGTCAGCGTCTTGAGCCCGAGAAAATCCATCTTCAACAGGCCAAGGTCCTCCACTGGCCCCATCGGGTACTGGGTGGTGATGGCGCCATCCTCATCCTTCTTGAGCGGCAAAATATTGACCAGCGGCTCGGCGCCGATGACCACTCCGGCGGCGTGGACGGAGGAGTTGCGGGTGATATCCTCCAGCACGAACGCCGTGTCGATCAACTCACGTGTGACATCCTCGTTGTCGTAAGCCACCTTGAGGTCAGGTGACTTTAGCAACGCGTTCTTGAGCGTGATTTTCAACTCGGTCGGCACCATCTTGGCCAAGCGGTCCACCTCGCCATAGCTCAGCCCCATCACCCGGCCCACGTCGCGAATCACCGACTTGGCTCCCATCGTGCCGAATGTAATAATCTGCGCCACCGA
>JABGZB010000281.1 GCA_018674955.1 Verrucomicrobiota bacterium
CGAAGAGGCAATGAGTAAAGCAGGAATGAAAATAATACATTTTCCGAATTTTGACTTTCGATCAAACACGCCAACCCTTAAATCTGCACTAAAAGAAATTAACAGATGGTCTAGGCGGAATTCCTATCACATTCCGATAATGGTTTTGATTGAAACAAAGAAGGTCAATAGATCAGTAAATATTGAAGATAATAGCAATTTTCAGGTTCCGGATTTTTTGGCCTTAGAAAAAGAAATATTGTCTATCTTGGATATCAGCCAAATTATTACACCAGACAATGTTAGGGGTAAGTATGATTCATTAAACAAGGCTGTAACAATGAAGGGGTGGCCATCATTATATCAAGCCAGAGGGCGGTTAATCTTTGCCTTAGATAATCAGGGTGAAGAGCGAATTAATTATTTATCCCTCCATCCTGAATTAAAAGGAGCCTTAATGTTCGTTAGTTCTCCTCCGGGAAACCCGGAATCTGCTTTTTTGAAAATAAATGATCCTGTTGCAAATTATTCAGCAATAAAGAATAGAGTTAAGGAAGGTTACCTTGTCCGAACCAGGGCTGACTCGGATATGGCTGAAGCAAGAAATAATGATTACACAAAAATGCAAAAGGCTTTTTCATCCGGGGCGCAATACATAAGCACTGATTTTCCTGAATCTGTCGAAGGTGTTTCAAACTATAGGGTTTCTCTCCCTGGAGATGTTCGGCCAGGTAGATTAAACCCGCTATTTTATTCTGCGGAGGAGCCAAATGCACTAGAGGGAATGTCTGGAGCAGTTTTAGTCCGTAATTTCTTGTTGAATATTCCAAAAATAGAATCAAAAGAAAATAATTAATGACGACAAAGCAGAGGCTAAAGCAAACAGTTGGCGTAAATCAGCCTTTGCTGTCTTGCTTGGAGTCGAATCTATTGCTCTTTTCTGTGCCCGCTTCACATTGAAAGGTTTCTGGTTTAGATCGAAAGGTTCTTGAATTCTCTTTATTTAGATGGACTGTCCCGCGCTCGCCCGTTGCGGTGGGTTGGGGTAGTTTCAGCGGCGACGTGGATTCCGGCTTCGCAAAATACGACATCACGCAGGATTACGCCTGGAATTATGAAAACGCGCCGGAGCCGGTTGGCGCTGCGGTTCCGAGCGTGGACGGTGAGTGGCTCTACTGTGGCGTGCCGGTTGATTCGCCGCTTGGCATTGCAGCCGGCCCACTTCTCAACGGTAAGTGGCTGCTTTATTACGCCTCCCTTGGTTTCGATGTCCTGACTTACAAGACGGTGCGGAGTTGCGAGAGGCGCTCGTACGGGTTGCCGAATCTTCAGCCGATTGCATGGGAGGGTGGCGTGGTGCCTGCGGAGTTGAGTGTTGCCAGCGTGATGAACGGCAGTTGGGCGGTGTCGTTCGGCATGCCATCGAAGCCGCCGAGCTTTTGGCGGGATGACGTGACGGCAACTCGCTCGCGCCTGGCCAAGGGCAAGTTCCTCTGCGTCTCCGTTGTTGCCACGGCTCAGGATGGTTGGTCGATCGATGACCTAGCTGCCGACTACGCGCAATGCGCCCGGTGGGCTGTCGAGAGTGGTGCGGACGGAGTGGAAGCCAACTTCAGTTGCCCCAACGTCAGCAGTGTCGATGGCCAGCTTTTCCTCAATCCAACCGACGCGGGGATCGTGGCGGCCCAGTTGCGTGAGGCGTTGCCGGACACGCCGCTGCTGCTCAAGGTTGGGCATATCAACAATCGGGAAACAGCGCACGCGCTGGTCGAGGTGGTTGCGCCGTCTGCTGATGCGCTGGTGATGGTCAATGGCTTGTCGGCGAAAGTGCGGCAACGCAACACCGAGCTGCTGTTTGAGGGCCAATGCCGGGGGATTGCGGGCGAGGCGATTCGCGAAACGACGCTGGAGCAGTTGGCTTTGTTTGACGGCTTGATCCGGGAGTTCGGGGTTGATGTGCGCTTGGTGGGGGTTGGTGGGCTTGGCCAAGCGGCGGATGTTCGGGCATGCCTCGATCGAGGTTGTGAGGCGGTGCAGTTCGCCACGGCTGCGATGCTGAATCCCGGTTTGGGCTTGGCCATTCGGCGGGAGGGGTTTTAATCGTGCCGATGATTCGACTGGGGCTCACGGGCGGAATCGGGATGGGCAAGTCCACTGCGGCCGAACTTTTGGCCAAGCGCGGCGCGAAGGTGTGCGACTCGGATGCACTTGCCCGAGAGTTGGTCGCACCCGGGCAACCGGCCTTGGCGGAGATCGTCGAGGCATTCGGCAGCGGCGTGTTGGTAAGGGATGGTTCGCTGGATCGCGCCAAGGTTGGTAAGTTGGTTTTCGGTGACTCGGCTGCCCGCGAAAAACTGGAGGGCATTTTGCATCCCCGCATTCGTGAGGCATGGCAGTCGCGGCTCGAGGAGTGGTCGGCGGCTGGCGAGCGGTTGGCGGTGGCGGTCATTCCGCTGCTGTTCGAGACGAAGGCCGAATCGAGCTTCGACAAGATTGCGTGCGTGGTCTGTTCACCGGAGTTGCAGCGCGAGCGTCTGCGCGCGCGAGAGTGGAGCGACGACCAAATCAGCAATCGGATTTCGGCGCAGATGGCGGTGGGTGAAAAAATCAAGCGAGCCGATCACGTGATCTGGACCGACGGCACGATCGAGGCGCACGCCGCTCAGTGGGATGATCTGCTGTCGTCCTGGGACGTGGTGGACTGAGCGTCGATGGGCGGTTCCTCAACCGGGATATCCTTTTTGCTCAAGCCGGCCATGCGCAGCACCCACGCTCCGTAAATCGTCCCGGCAAGGCTGGTGGGGATGCCGGAGAGCACGCCGGCGAGCAGGGCCTTGTTGAAGGCGCGGCCTTTTGCGTCCCGGTTGACTAGGGTTTCGATCAGGAAAACGCCCGCGCCGCCGGTGAGAAAGGCGGCGGCGCAGATAAGAGGTGTGCCGGTGAACAGTGTGATGGCGTTTGCCCCAAAGAAGGCGTTGTCCACCAAGAACACCCACAGACCGCTGAGCTTGTGCAGAAACAATTTGCGCTGTTTCTCGGCTTTTACGGGGAGTTTCGGCGGCGGTTCCATTGTGCGTTTGCTGGTCTAAAGCGGCTCGCGGTGGTCGTAGCCGGTGTCCAGTTCGTGCCAGTGGGCGATGTCGTCTTCGTTTTTTTCCCAGCACAGGAAAACTTCGCGAGTACCCCGGCGGGAGGGGAAGTCCACCAGGCCGCGCTCGGCATCTTTGATGAAGATTTGGTGCGTCTTGAATTCGCCAAGGATGGTCTGAATTTCGGACAGGAGTTTGATCGACTGGTTGACCGAGTCGCCGCCGACGTCGGACTGGGCACTCATCATGTTGTCGACGCGCTTGCTGATCGTGGCGTACTCGTGACGAAGTTGAACCATCGAGTCCAGCCACTCCCTGACCCTTGGCATCATGGCCCGAGCCTCGGCCAGTGTGTAGTGTTTCTTGAACCGGTGTGCCATCACTCCTCCTTTTCCGCGGGGTGGAGTTTTTTGTGGAGCGGCTGGTTGGGGGTGATGTCGTAGGAACGCTGCCAGGCGGCATTGGCCTTGTCCGCTTGGCCAAGCTTGTTAAGCACGTTGCCTAGTTGCTCGAGCAGGTAGGAGTCCGGCGAGGTCATTTCAGTCTCCTGCTTGCGAAGGAGGCCAAGTGATTTTTCCCACTGCGTCCTGGCCTCGTCCGCTTGGCCAAGTTTATGGTGCGTGTCGCCGATGTGCTCGTGGATGGTTGAGTCGGGCTCGTCTTTCATCAACTCGGCGGCGCGCTGCAACTCGGCGAGTGCTTCTGTATATTTGCCCTGCCGGAAGTACAGCCAGCCGAGGCTGTCCACGTACGAGGCGTTGTCGGGGGAAAGCTCGTTGGCCTTGGTGATGTGTTTGGCTGCCTCGTCGAGGTTGCGGTTAATGTCTGCCCACATGTAGCCCAGATAGTTCATCGCATTATGGTAATCCGGCGACATCTCGATGGCTTTGTTGAAGGTGTCGTTGGCGGTTTCGTACTGACGGTTCCGCTCGTAGGCTGCGCCAAGCTGGAAATAGAAAAAATGGGTGAGCCGGTTTTGCTCGCTGGCTTGGGCTAGTTCTTCGGCGTCGAGCAGGTTCTCGATGGCCTTGGGATATTGGTGTAGGGAACTGTGGGCGAGTCCGGCGTAAAACTTGGTGATGAATTTGGGCTTGAATTGCTCGCCGGCCTTCTTGAGCGTGGATAGTGTGATGCTTGGCTTGTTTTGAAACAACCGCACGCCGGCCAACTCATAGTAAGCCAGCTCGAACTTGGGGTTGATCTTGAGAACCGTCTCGAAGTGGGCGGCCGCCTCGTCGAGTTTGTCGAGTTGGCGCTTGATACCGCCAAGCACGAACAACGCGCGCTCGTTGGTGGGGCGCTCGCGCAGGATGGCCTCGAGTTGCCTAGTGGCTTTCTCGGTCTTGTCTGCCCGCAGGTAAAGATCGGCCAACTGCTCGCGAACACTGATCAGGCCGGGGTTGAGTTCGATCAACTCGATGAACAGAGCGATGGCCTTGTCGCTCTCGCCCCAGACCTTGTAGTAGTCAGCCAAGCGATGAAGCGTCAGTGGATCCTCCGGTTCGAGGGCGACGGCTCTGTTGAGGCACTTCATGATGCTGACCTTTATTTTGTCTCTGTTGGTTTGGGAGGCCAAGCCGGTAATGGTGTAAAGGTCAACTAAGTGAATCCAGAATTTTGGCGAGAGATTGGCTTTGGTGAGCGCGGTGTCGAGCACCCTGAAAGCATCGTCGTAGCGCTTGTCTTTCGTATAGAGTTTGGCCAAGCCGTTAATGCAAACGCTCGTCGTGTGCGGCAGGGCCAAGGCGGCTTCGAAGGCGGATATGGCCTCGTCCGGTTGGGCGGCTTGCTGATAGGCGAGGCCGAGCCACTCGTGTATTGCTACGGATTCCGGGTTGGCCGCTTGGCCAAGGCGAAGTATAGCGATGGCCTTGTCGGGTTTTTTCTTTCGGAGAAAACGCCCTGCGGCCTGGACGATAACGGCTTCCTGCGACGGATCCGCCTTGGCGGCAGCCTCAAGGTGTTTCAGTGAGCCGACCGGCTTGCCTCGAAACTCGAAGCTGCGGCTGGTGAGATAATGAGTGAGACCCTCAACGCGGTTAAGGAACGCCGGATCCTCCGGGCCACTCTTCTCCTCGATGTTGACGCCGTAAACGCCAGATGGGACGCCGGGGCGCGGCTTGGCCAAGGGCGAAGTGGAACACCCGGCGCCAGCCCACATCAGGGTCAGCCCGAGGAACAATCTCGTATGTGAACCGCGTCTCATGGTCGGGGGTTCACCCGGAACAGCAGCTGAAAGCCTGGCAGACTACTTCTGCCAGGTGCGCTTCTTGTGGCGATTGGCGCGGGATTTCTTCTTGCGCTTGTGCTTGTTAATTTTCGCTTTCCGGCGTTTCTTCAGTGAACCCATGTATGTCTAGTTTCGGTGGTTGGTTTCTTTAGCAGTTAAATAAATTAATGGACAACCTTGTTGAGGGGGTACTCAATGATTCCCTCGGCTCCGGCGCCCTTGAGTGCGGGGATGATCTCCCGAGCAACAGCCTCCTCGATGATGGTTTCAACCGCCACCCAGCCGTTGCCGCTCAAGCCGGATACGGTTGGATTACGCAAGGCGGGCAGCTTTTTCAACACCTTTGACAGATTTTTTTCCTCGATGTTGAATTTCATGCCGACTTTGGTCTCGGCGTCGAGAGCTCCCCTAAGGAGCAAAGCGACGGTCTCGATCTTGTTGCGCTTCCAGTTATCCTTCCAAGTTTCTCTGTTGGAAATCAGGCGCGGCGTCGAGGAAAGCAGCTCGTCGATAATGCGCAATTTGTTGGCCACAAGGCTCGATCCAGTCTCGGTGACCTCGACGATGGCATCGACCAGTTCGCGGGCCTTAACCTCGGTGGCGCCCCAGGAAAACTCGACCTTGGCTTTGACGTCGTTTTTGCGCAGATACTTTTTGGTGAGGTTCACGACCTCGGTGGCAATGCGTTTGCCATTCAATCCCTTGACGCTCTTAACGGGTGACTCCTCTGGCACGCAGAGCACCCAGCGGGCGGGCAGACGGGTGGCGCGGCTGAAAAGCAACTCGGTGACCTCATGAACTTTGGAGCCGTTCTCCATGATCCAGTCCAGCCCGGTGATGCCGCAGTCGAGGTAGCCCAGCTCGACGTAGCGGCTAATTTCCTGTGCGCGGATGAGGCGGATTTCTATTTCAGGGTCATCGATGTATGGCACCAGCGAACGGTTGCTGACGCGGATGTTATACCCCGCCTTGGCCATCTTCTCGATGGTTGATTTCTCCAGGCTGCCCTTGGGCAGTCCGAATCGGATGATTTTCTTTTTACTCATGGATTTGCCGCCGGGCTGTTAGCTTGGCCCGGGCATGGGGGTAGCGCTTGACGGATTGCTTCACCCGGGTGGCCGGGTTGAATTGCCAAGTCCTGCGCGGCAGTTTTATGTTCATCTTCATACTCCATTCGGAGTGTGCTAAACGCGAATCTCGCCGTTGAACAAACGGGCGAGTGTTCGCGGATAAAGCGTGTGTTCCTCTTGCTGAATGCGCTGGTGAAGCATCGCGGCGGTGTCATCCTCAAGCACGGGTACCACGCCCTGTGCCAGAATGGAGCCGGTGTCGATGCCGTGATCCACCATATGAACGGTGCAACCCGTGGCCTTCACCCCGTAATCGTGTGCCTGCTTCCAAGCCTCCAGTCCCGGAAATGCGGGCAGCAAAGAGGGGTGAATATTAACGACCTTTTTCTCGAATGCACGCAGAAAATCACCCTTCAAAATGCGCATAAAACCGGCCAAAGCCACCCATTCAGCGCCGGATTCACGGAGCGCGGCGACGTAGGTTGCCTCGGCGGTTTCGTCCAGTTTGGTGCGGAATTTCCCTGGCTCGATAAACCGGGTCGGCAGCCCAAACTCCGCCGCGCGCTCCAATATCCCCGCATTGGCGACATCGCTGGCTACCAGGACAATGTCCGCCGGCAGCGTCCCGGCGGCGCAGGCTTTGGCCAACGAGACGAGGTTCGACCCTTTGCCGGAGCCGAGCACGGCCAGTTTGATTTTGTCACTCATGCGGTTTGTCCCAAGCGGACGCGACGCAGGCTAAACCAAGCGCTTGGCCAAGGGGAGTTTGAAATGGGGGGGCGTTGCAAAGCGCTTGGCCAAGTTGCTAATGTGCCTGCCGCCGGATGAAATTATCACTTGAACTGACCGTGGCCACCAAGCCGGAGTGGGTTCACGCCGTGATGGCTGACCTGCCTTCGTTTCTGCAGGATCACGCTGACTGCGAGCGCAAGGCTTCCGCGCTAGCGATGAGCCTCGTGGCCAAGTACCCTGACCGACTTGAGATCATCCCGGAACTGATTGCCACCGGCGTGGAGGAGTTGGAGCATTTTCAGCAGGTGTACGAGGTGATGCGGCAGCGTGGCATCCCGTTGGTCAAGGAGATTTCGAAAGATCCGTACATCACGGCGCTGATGAAGCTATTGCACTCGGACTTGATTCGGCGGTTTCTCGACCGGTTGCTGTTGGCGTCGATCATCGAGTGCCGGGGCGCGGAGCGTTTTCGGCTTGTCTCGGAGGCGCTGGACGACGATAAAGGGCTGAAGGAGGTCTACCACGACCTTTGGGTGTCCGAGGCGCGGCACGGGCATATTTTCGTCGGGATGGCCTTGGAGTATTTTGAGAAGGATCGGGTTTACTCGCGGCTCACGGAATTGAATGAGGACGAGGGGCGGATTGTCGACGGGCTCGAATTGCGAGCCGCTTTGCACTGAATGAACTGACATCATGAAAACCAAACAGAACAAGACAGAGATCACAAACATTGGAAAAGGAGTCAGTTTTAAGATCAGGATGAAAACGTCATTTAGGTTGGGTTGTCTTATGGGTTTGTTGACGGTTGGGTCTCCGTGGTGCCTTGGCCAGTGGCAGACGCAGACCTTCGCTCTGAAACAGGGTTGGAATGCCATTTACACCCATGTGGACGCCAAGCACACAACGATTGAACAGCTTGTACAGGGTGACGGGATCGAGGAGGTATGGATGTGGAGACCCAAACTCTCGACTATGCAGTATATCCAGTCGCCCGATCAGCCGCTGGATACCGTATCACGCTGGACGAGTTGGATAAGTTCCAACGCCGATGGTTCCTCATTGCAACGTTTAATTGGCAATGCGGCGTATCTTGTCAAAGCCGGCCAGGCTGTTAATTGGGGAATCAAGGGCAAACCGGTGCCTCCGCGTTACCAGTGGACCAGCACCGGGTTGAACTTGATTGGGTTCTCAACCAAGTCGGCTTCACCGCCTGTGTTCTCCAATTTCCTGAACCCGGTCAATGGCTTCGGCGCGGGAGCGCAGATTTTCTCCTACAACGGCGGCGATCTAGGCACGACCAATCCGGCCCAGTTGTTCACACTCAACACCAGCACGGTCAATCGCGGCCAGGCCTACTGGATTCGCGCCACTGGCTACAATCGCTACTATGGCCCGTTCGAGCTGGGCTTGCAGGACTGGAGCGGCGTGCATTTTGGTGACAGCCTTTCGTCGTACAAGGTCGTGCTCAAGAACACCACCAAGAGTGATCTCACCGTGTCGATGCAGTTGATTGATTCCGAGGCTGCCCCGGTGCAGGAGGGCATACCCGCCGTGGCCGGGACTCCGCCGATCATCGTTCGCGGCGACTACCAGTTGGCCACCCTCACCCACGCCTACTCCGCGCTCAACGGCAACACCCAATCGTGGACGCTCAAGCCAAGCGGCGAAGCCGGTTCCGCCGTCGAGATTCCTTTGGGCGTGCACTGGGCGCAGCTCTCCGGCAGCGCGGGTGACACGTTTGGTGGCATCGTGCGTTTTACGGACAGCCTTGGTTATTTGCAGACGGATTTGCCGCTCACCGTCACCAAACCCGACACCAGCGGCCTGTGGGTCGGCCAAGCCAACATCAGCCAGGTACGCCACGGAATGAACACCTTTCAGAAAAGTTTCGTGAAGGGGCAGGTCAAGGCAGCAGCCAACGGCACACCGGACGCGCCGGTCACCGTTTCGTGGCTCAAGAAACAGGCCACCCAAACCAAGCTAACCGGCAAAACCTACGTTACCTCCGACGCCGGCTACCATCTCGTCGAGACCAAGTCGTACTCGAAAGTCACCGAGGGCGACGCTCTTTGGCTGCCGCCGGCGGACGAGAACGGCAGCCTGCTCACCGACCCGGCCACGTATTGGCAGGCACGGCCGCACCACGAAGCATTTGTGCAGGGATGGTACTACTCCGCTGGTTCCGTAGTGGCCACCGGCGACAAGTCCAGCATCGACATGAAATTCGTCAGAAGAATCGTGCCCACGTTCCCTGCCGGGTTCACCGTGGCCCAGGACGCCACCACTTCTGCCTGGCATTACGAGCAGGATGTGACCTACACCGGCGCCGCCGTGGATGGTGCACTCACGCCCCCGGCCAACGACGAGTCCGGTGCCACTCTGACTGACCCCTTGGCCTACTGGAGCATCGTCTCGGGCACCTTGCAGGGCGACGACACCCCCACGTGGGCGCAGGCGGATGACGGCAGCTACAAGGCTGCCGCCGCCGGGGACATCACGCTCAAGTGGCGCAAGGTCACCGCCGAGACCACCGTGTACGAGACCATCGCCGTGGACGATCAGCCAACCCTGTTTCAGCACGAGTACAAGACCGTCTCCAAGACCGTGTTCCCGAGGCAACGCCTCACGTTAAGCGACATTTACACCGCCGACATGGCGGCGGACGAGGGGGTCATCTTCGGCGCACCAGCGCGGCCGCCTTTCGATTGGGAGGGCACCTTGGCCAAGGGCGGCACCGGCTCGTATGTCGTTGCCCACACCGACACAAGCTGGGGCGCGGTGGCCAAGCCGATGAAACTGCGCGTGATCGTCCACAACAACGCCGCCGCCGCTCCGGTCGCCAACCTGCTACAGCGGGTTTACATCGGCATCGACGACGCTAATGGTAGCCTCCTGCTGGCCACAGGGGCCGCCCTGTTGCCGGACGCCACGCCGGACGTGCGACGTGTCAGCGCCGTGCACCTGCCGTGGAGCGAGACCAACCTGCCGTGGGAGTTCACCGGTGCATTCGCCAAGGGCGGCACGCTGGCCGCCACCCTCACCGTCGGGCACGGCGACCACGCTTCCAACCCATTCTTGCACACCTATCACCCCGACCACGACAACCTCGACGCGCGGTTCGAGAAAAAACTGGCGCAGGGGCAGGAGTCGTACGAGATCAAGCGCGAGATCACACTGCGCCTCAACGGTAGCCAGGCTGGGTTCGCCGGTCTGGCCCGGGGCGGCAGCGTAATCAGCGGCGAATATGAGGAGGTCGTCACTCTCAGCGGCAAGGCTAAGCTCTCCGGTACCGGCCACGAAAACCGGCAGTACGGCATGAAAGGCACCGTGGTATTCAGCCGCATCACCCCCGTTGCCACTCTGCGAACCAAGTGAAACCCTACAATAAACCAATTTTTAACAAATCAATGAACAACATGATCAAGACAAACCAAATGAAATCGAACGTGGCAGCTACCTGCCAGCGAATCCCGACTGGCCAGACGCACCGGCTCACGTCCACCGCCTCAAGGTTCATAGGGATCCTTGCCATCTGCATGTGGGCGGTGGGCGCCTCGGCCCAGACCACGCCGTTTGACGGTATGGCCTTCCAGAGTTACCTGGTCGATTCCAATGGCGCCGCCATCAGTGGTAACAGGTCGCTCAAGTTCAGCATCTTCGACGCCGACTCCAGTGGCAACCTGAAGTGGGCCGAGACCCAGACCGTCACGGTCAACGCCGGCAACTTCAGCGTCATCCTCGGCGAGGGCACGTGGGACACTACGGCGGGCGCCAACCGCGTGACCTTGGCCACCGTGTTTAACGGGACGGAGCGCTACATCGAGATCGCCGTGGAAGGCACCGCATTGTCACCTCGGTTGCGGATGCTGCCTTCGCCTTTCTCGTTTAAAGCGAAAAATGCAGACCATGCGGTAAATGCGACAAATGCGACAAATGCAGACGTTGCGGTAGCTGCGATAAAAATTGTTGACACAAATGGTAGCGACAGAATGACATTCGCTGGGTCTAACGGAAACGTGAATGGCAATTTTACGGCTTTAGGAAAAGGAGGATTTGGCTTGGGAACTGGCAACAGTCCGCAATACCCGCTCCATGTAAACAATACTACCGGTGGGACAACACTTTATTTGAAAGATGCTAACGGGTCTTTATCGCTAGGTGCTCAAAATACAAGCTACTATCATTTTGATACTGATCGACCAATGTTTCATTTTAACAAGATGATTGTCACGGATAAGGAAATACAAGGAACACATTTTTATGCATCAAATGCCTCTTATTTTCGCGGCACAGGAAGACCGGGAGTTGCGATTGGTTCTCTATCAAATGGCTTGTCCGACAATATAATTGAAGGACTAGATTCTTCAGGAAACATGTCAAGTCTGCATTTAAATTATTACTCCACTGAACCGGTATATGCAGGTTTAAATGGTGGTGGGGGAATGAGGGTTTATGGGAAACAAAACAGTTTGGGATACTCTACTTGGCCTATGAGTCTTTATGTGGGCAGTATTGACGATCAACTTGGAACGATTTCAGGCCCCGGAAGAATTGCGATCGGATTCCATGCTAATAGGCATATTTATTTCATCGATGAACAGGAGGATCATTACACAGCTTCATTGAGTGAGGGTGGAACATGGTGGACCAACTCAGATATTAGATTGAAAAAGGACATTGAGGGTTTGGGCAATGTTCTTGATAGGTTAGTATTAATTAGGGGTGTTAAATATAAATATACATATAATAAAAGCAATGAGATACAGCTTGGTGTCATAGCTCAAGAAGTAGAAAAGCATTTTCCAGATTTGGTGAATGTCATGATGGAAGGGGAAGGGGGGGGTGGCGCTCAAGGGCAATCCCATTTAGGGGTCAATTACGACGGTTTTGCCCCTGTGTTGATCGAGGCCGTGAAAGAGTTGCGCGCGGAGAAGGACTCGGAGATCAACGAGCTAAAGGAGCGCTTGGCCAAGTTGGAGAAGTTGGTGGCCAAGCTGGGCGGCCCGGAATACCAGTAGAAAGTCGCAAGGGGAACGGCGAAGAACCGGGAAAAGGAATGTCGAAATCCGAACAACCGAGAACCGCATAGGTGTCTAAGCCATGATGAACCATTGAAGACCATGAACAGCAAACGATTTACCGTCCTGATTGTCACTGTGCTGGCGCTTGGCCAAAGCGCCTTGGCTGAGTACGCCGAGCTGCGCCAGGAGAAAAACCAGTTCAACAAGATGCAGACCGGTGCCGGCATCGTGCAACCCGTCGGCACAACCGGAAACCAGTTCAAAGCGGCGATCTTTTTTGCTTCCCCTACTCACGCTAGTACCGTGGCGGGCAAGCGTGAACCGCAGGCGGACGGCGCATATAGGTTGCAGCATACGCGAGTTGGCATCGCCTATTATGGTCGGGTGTTTCAGTATCAGTTTGGCTCGGTCATCTCTCCCCCGAACAAGGATGCAGATGGCAACGATCTCGCTGCCAATGCCTCCCCGCTGGACTACTGGAAAGCCGAGCCGCACAACGCCTACAAGGCGGAGTTATCCACTACTGCTGAGTATGGCCGCTTCTACTGGAGCGCCAGCGCTGAAAAGGTGTATGCGACGCGCCCCGGCCCGGCGGACATCGTATGGGTGAAGAAAATGCCGGTGGCCACCGCCAACAACCCAACCGTGACAGGCGCAGGCTGGGCGACCGAGACGATATCGAACTCACTCAAGCTGCACAGCAAGACAGTCAGCAGCAAAGTGACCGAGATGTGGCAGGAGGAAAACGCTGTCTTTTACTCCGCCGCCGTTCACCGGGTCATCATCTCCGGAAGCCCATCAAAACCAGTCAAGCGGATTTATTGGACAGGGACGAGATATCCTGGGGTCTCTGTGACCATCCCCGACAGCCGTATTAGCAAGGTGAAAGTGGTTTACAATGATGCATTCCCGAAAAACGTTCCGAACGATCAGGCTGAAAAGCTGGCAGAGGAGGGGCTTGGCAATTCCGGCCTGTCAACCTCAAGCGGAGTGGCCGTGCAAACCCAGACGCTGTGGTATTCCAAGACGGAGAAGGCGCTAAAGGCGTTGAATAAAGAGGGACGGGTTTTTGTGGAGTTCTTAGGCCAGATCATGCCTGGCACGAACATCCCTGAATCGCTGGGGTTTGAAGTGGTGGACGTAGTAAAGGAACCCGTATCTCAGTTGGAACTGGTGGAACTGGGCGATCCCTTTCCGATCCTGCAGCCGGTGGCAAAGCATGCAGCGGGAACCAACCTGAATCTTTTCCCGCAGGTGGCCAATCTGCCCGAGGGCAAATCGTTCGTGATGGAGCATTATTTTGGAGGCTTGGACGTGCGCCCTACGTTTTATGCCATTAGGGAAACAATGAATACAAGTGACCTGATCATGTGGTGGTTGATAGAGGGGGTGCAGGGGATAAAATGGCCGGAACGATATGTGCGGTATGATTTGAAGTGGCCGAGTGATCCCGCGAAGTACAGCCACTACGTGCGTCCGGCGGTGTCGAATGAGGAGGATGCCAAGGCAACTGCTGTGGCGTTGCCGACCCGGAACACCCCGGCGATTGCCTATCAGGATGATTCAGGTTTCCCACGAGGGAAACTGACCCCGGAGTATAAGTATTTCACCTATCTCAAGGATGATTTTCCGGTTCACCGGGCATTGTTGCAGTTTACATCCGGGGATCACGTCTATTTTGAGCGTGTCGCGTCGTGGTTGCAGGCCAATGTTCAGGCGAATGAATACCCGGAGAACCGAATTACCACCTCGTTCGGGGTGTCCGATGCAGACGGCAAGTTGACATCCCAATATTTCCAGTCAACCGGGGTCGCCAACAGTAAGGCGGTTGGCACCATTACATTTCCGGAAAAAATGGAGGCCCCACGCGTGGTGGCGGGGAACCTGACGGTTGTCGTGGGGAGTCGGGTGCCGACGCCATCGCTGGAGCATGGGGGCGCAAGTACGGAGTCTTATCTTGCCGGGTATATCCAGTCAGGAACGAGTTATTACTCCGACGCATATGTGGATCCGCTGAAAAATGGTTTCGATGAAGCCAACAAAGGGGCCATCATCCCAGTAAACGCCATCCCTGGGCAAAATAATCTTGAAATCTTGTGGTTCCGCAAAAATACAATGCGCTGGGTCAAGGACGACGTGGCAACGGTCGTGAATGAAGCCACCCAGGCGCAGTTGTTGCGGGAGCAACAGGGGTTTGACGCGGTTTACTGGCCGTCAGTGATCGGGACTTACACGATCAAGTGGCCTCACGAGAACTCAAATTATCTGAATGCCAGCAAGGATACCGCCATTGTGATGGCCAGCAACGACGGGAGTGGTCCGCTAAATAGCTTGCAGGCCAAGGGGTCAATTTATTTCCAGAACGACGCAACGCTGCCTGGCTATAACCCGAACGAGGAACACGCGATAATGCAGGGAGGTCAGCTGTATGCTTTGCGTAATGATCTGAACCTGACGTCATCGGCGTCAGTGACCAAAATAAGTGACGAAACATACTCTTCAGAGCCATACGTACTGCTGAGTTACACAGGGTCGGACGATCGCCCGGCAATGCGGGCTTTTCGTGTAATGCAGGAACTGGGAGAGGACACATTTGACTACACGGTCGAAGCGGGAACGATTCTGCAAGCCCCCATGCCTTTGCCGTTAATGCAGAAGCTGAAAAATAATAAGGAGTTTTCAGGTTCGAAAATCACTGAGGCTGCTGCGCTAAATGGCGAAAATAATGGCAAAAATTTGGCGCCTTTGGGACGCCTTTATGGGAATACTGCAGCGGTCACGGTAACCGTGGTTCAGGGTGTCGTCTATTCTTTCGTCAAGGGAGCCAACGAGGTCTCCTTGCTCAACGGGGCAGCGGCGTTTACTGCGAGCGCGACGTTCAAAGCTGCGTCCACAACCGTTACGTTATTCGGCAAAGCCAACATGCCCGACAACTTCGTCACGGCTGAAATACGCAATATTTCAAAACTTCACTCGATCAGGATCACGACTGAGGCAAACCATGGGTTTAGTGTAAAGGATGTAGTTCACCTGAGCCGGTTTTCGGAAAGCGGTAACAACGGCTGGGCGTATGTAGAGAAAAAAGTTAATGCCACAACAGTTGAGGTGACTCGGATTGCGAATCCGGAAATAGCAACATTGAGTCGTCTTAAATACGACATTGCGACTAAAAAAGTAACATTAGTGACGAGCAAACCTCATGGGATAGAGAGTGGCGATAAGGTCAAGGTGTTATTAAGTCAGTATTGGGATTATTATACGGGAGTTGAAATAGAACTGACTGGAGAATACACCGTTTTAAGTGTTACATCGACAGAGTTAATTTTTAGCCCTGGTACTTTCACAGAATCTTTAACACTTGACTCACCGCCAAACGCGGACCACTTGACTCGCATGTCGCACTCGTCGCTGGACATGGATGTTCTTCATTTGACCGCAACAGTGCCTGTCACCTCGACGATCGACAGTGCCAATCCGCCCTTGGCCAATTTGCAAAAACCGACGGATCTGGGAAGTTACACCAGCACCACCATGATGGATCGGAAGGACAACGTGTGGGTGTATCGCGGTCCGCATACATCAAGTGACTTGGCGACATTCAAGATGCGGTATTATTACAAGACTTTGGCTGGGTTTTGGTTTCCTGGGCTTTCGCAGCAACCGGTAGTGGGAACCACCATCCCGTATTTGCAAAATGATCCCGCCGCCCCTTGGCCAAGCGGAAGTTATGCCCCGCGCTTGGCCAAGGCCATCAAGTACAACGCGACATGGCCAAGCGGCGTGGCGGAATTGCGTCCTGGCCAAACATTGACGGCTCCGGTCTTTGGCCTCCCGGCGGTGCGAGGCAATACAAGTCTCAAAATACTATATCAGCAGGCGGCTGCCCTTGATCCATCAGATAGCAGCGCTACATTGCACGACCCGACCCGGGAGAAGGTTTACGACATGGCCACCGGTGCTGCGAAATTGGTAGAACTGCCGGCAAGCGTGGTCACGATGAGTCACAAGGGCAAAACCTATTTCACCCGACTGCCGCCGCACTTGGTGGATCGCTTTTTCTTCGACCCGATGCGAGGGAAGAAGGGGCAACTCGTTTTCAGGGGCGAGTTTGTGGATGAAATCGTCGGCGAGGATTATCTGCTGATGAATGTGTTATCCGGCAAGGATCTGAATGATCTGAAGAAACTGGCCGACCCGAACATGGGGAACACCAAGTGGAACAATGCCATCGCCGGACTCACGGCCAAGGTGGAGACGTTCAAGGAATCCGCAAACAAGTTCGGGGTGTTCGTTCCGTATGGCAAGCCGGCGATTGTCCCCGCGTCGAATCTCGTTAAAATCACCAGCGACGAAACGGCGGTGGACTCTTATGCGCTGAGCGCAAACGGCAACAAGGCAGGTTACGTGACGTTGATCGCCGGGGACGGTCAGGCGTTCACCCCAAAAGCCGAACCGGTGCAGATGCACGTCATCAAAGTCGGCGGCTCGCTGTATCGCGGTGAGGCAAAGGTGATTTTGTCAGACAACCCTCTCGCAGAAAAAGTGACATTCATGCACACCGGTGACTTGGCTGGCAGCACGGACAAGTTTGACTACGACTGGCGGATTGCAGCACCGGAGGATGGATTGCCCCCGGCGGTTTCCGAACGCAACCCGATCTCTGGCGCTACAGCCACTATCCCGACAACAGGGTGGAAGCATCTGCGCCAGATCCCAACTGCAGGAGTTCCCGCTTCGAGTGATGCCCGATGGGTGGCTGCCGGGCTGGGGACGGTGACTGTGCAGGAATCCAGCACGGTATCGGCGATCAGTTTTGTGACGGTCGCCGATCAGTTTGACACGATCGAGGTCACCGCGAGTGGAGCGTCTGCCTTCAAAGTCGGGGATTTTGTGAACCTGGTCGGATTTATTCCGACAACGTTGAATGCAGAGGGATTGGAAGTAAAAGCTGTTAACGGGACCAAACTTGAGTTGGCCAAGGACACGGTGGCTGGTCTGCCGGTTGCCCAGACGTTTGGCACTATCGAAGAATCGTTGGTTGGGGTCACCGCCAGTTCGGCAGGCAGTGTGCTTGCCGGGGAATTTCAAGTACCACCTGACAAAGTTCCAACGGATGTTTACCTGAGCATGACGGCGGATCCCAATTTGGGGGTACGTGTGAAGGTTGGCAGCGCAGTAGTGGCGGTGAAAAATGTCAGTACAATCGCGGAGGGCGATGCGGACTCGACGGTCTCTTCCGCCCCCAGTTCATTCCAGCCGTTGTCATTGGTTTATGGCGTCGATACATCCCTGCTCAGCAGTAGTGGGGTGAACAAAATCACGGTGGAAATGTGGAGCGACGCCAAGCCGGGCGCCAGCCTCGCGTTCAACTTAAAACTTGAGGCCAATGAACTAGTGGACAAGGTGATGGTTGCCGGTTCGAAGTGGCTGGCGAGAAAAAACGGGAATGACTTACGGAGTATCATTATCGGCGAATCTGCGGATGTGCAGGCTTTGAGTGACAACTATATTGTTATGCGTTACCGGGCCACTGAAAGCAGCCACCTAACCTGGAACGATACGGATGGCGACAGCAGCACCAACGAGGGGTGGTCACCCTGGACAGAGCCGCAATTGGCGGAGGGCTGGATCAAGCGTGTGCTGGCCGGGATCAATCCGTTTAACCAACGAGCCGGTGACCTCTTCAGCAATGCCGTGGATACGTCCGGCAGTATCTTGACCCAGGCCGGCAAGCGATGGGAGGGCGACGTTGCGTTGAACATGGAGAATATCAACGACTACGGCTTGATAGAAATCTACGAGACGGTGATGGGGCGTGGCCGGATGTTGAGTATCGATGCCGGGATCGACTACGGTCCAGCCAACGACGCGCTGCTGCTAGCGGCTGGCTATATCAACGACCTGTACATGATGCTCGGCAATGAGGCGTGGGCCGATGCGGCCAACCCGACCATAGGGATCGGCACCAAGGATAAGACTTATGGCGACATAGCCACGGCGTTGTTTGCCTTCAAGGGGCAGGTGGCCAGTTTGCTGGAGGAGGAACTGGCATTGCTTCGGGGGCGCGATGACTTTCTGCAACCCGGCGTCGAGGCGGCGCCGGTATACAATCGCCTGTTCTGGAATTACACAAGAGGCATCGATTCTGGCGAAGTAATCTACGCGCTAAACTACAACATCCAGGAGGACAATGACTCCGGATACGATGGAAAGGTCAATGCGGAGGACGCCTATAAAATGTTCCCGCAGGGGCACGGTGACAGCTACGGCCACTTTCTGACAGCGATGAAAGGCTATTACAAGCTACTGGTGGATAACGACTTTACCTGGGTGCCGCGGACTGAGGCGGTGACCATTCTGGGCAAGCCGGTTCAGGTGGATTACACGGACGAACGAAAGTTTGCGGCCGCTGCGGCTGCGATAGCCAGGGCGGGCAAGCAGGTGGTCGACCTGACATGGCGAAAGGATTACAACGCAGATAAAAAAATCAACTGGGAGAAAGAATTTTCACCCACCAGGGATAATACCCGCCGTACTCAATCGACCACGCGCCATTGGGGCATGGATCAATGGGCCAGCCGCACCGGGCAGGGAGCCTTGATCAACTGGGTGGTAGGGAACTCGATGTTGCCGGAGATAGATCCGGACCCGAGCCATGAGGGGATTCAAAAAATTGATCGTAGTACCGTCCCGGAGTTGACAGAGCTTACTGCCACAGTGGCCGAGTTGCAGGTGACATTGGACAATGCAGAGGCGGGATTAAATCCGCTGGGGTTAAGCGAGGGGAGCGTAGCGATGGATGTATCACCGTATGGGGGTTCGCATTTTGAGCAGGTCTATGAGCGTGCGGGACAAGCGCTGGTGAACGCGACAATCGCGTTCGATTCGACCAAGGACATGACCCAACTAATGCGCTCAGAGCAGGATTCACTTGTTGACCTGCAGGCGTCTGTCGATCAGCAGGAACTGTCCTATAAATATGAATTAATCGAACTGTATGGCACGCCCTACCCGGATGATATTGGTCCGGGGAGAACATATAAACAGGGGTACGACGGCCCGGATTTATATCATTTCGTTTATGTGGATGGCATCGGCTTGAGCAGTATTGGTGATGAAAAATATTATTCGGACAAAGATCAGCAATTTAAGCTGGATATCCAAACAAACCCAATCGAAATGGATAAGGTTTCTACCATTAAGAACAATATCAGCTCCAATGTCGGTGTCTTTAAGGTTGTTAATGCGGTGTTAAAGGTGGGGTTTGGGGCGAATTTCTTTTTTGATTCGGGATCAACAAACTTTAAAGAAAAAGGCGATGAGGTGGTGGTGAAAGATGACAATGGGAACTACCAGTTTCTCTCCGGAGAAGACGGTGTCAGGTTTAATATGGTATCCAAGAACCTGAAATGGGAAAATGAAGATTATGCCGAGAAAAATTATGTGTCTTACACGTTGTCCGCTTCCGGGAATTACGCGAAACCAAACGATTGGTTGAGTCGCCGCACTTCCCCAGGGGAGATTCAACTGGCTCTAGCGGATATACAAGCCGCTAGAAGCGCAGCATTGGGGACGTTTAGAGAAAATGAAAACATCAAGTATCAACTGGACAGGGAACTTGAGGTTTTCGAGTCTCGCCATTCCAGTTATCTGGTGATTAAACAACTTCAGCTTATTAGAAGAACAATTGAGGATTATGTTGAGAAGATTAAAAAAGCAAAGGAAACAGCAGCCGCTGTAACGGAGGCAACTGCAGACGCTGCCGATGACACCTCTGAGATCGCCGCAAAGGCTGTGCCAGGAAACACAATTGCGGGAACGGCCGTTGGCGGGGATTTTCTTTCTTCTGTAAAGTCCGTCCTGAAGTCAGTTGGAAAGGGAATTGTATGGGTTGCTAAAAGTCTGGTAATCGTGGCGAAGAAGGCATTTGACTATATGGTTCAGGAGGCATCTGGAAAGCGTGGCTGGATAGATAACATGGTTCGCGATGTTGAGAGGCAGGCAGAATTGAAGGAGGAAGTCCTGGAATTGGAGATGAGATTGAATGAGCTTCAGTTAAGTGCCTATGACATTTTTGAAAAGCTTCAATTGTTGGATGATGCAAAAGCGAGGTATCGCGCCTTGGTCGCCAAAGGTGAACGATTACAGGAGGAGCGGGAAATATTCCGTCAGCGATCCGCTGCCGTGGTGCAGGGGTTCCGAACTCGGGATGCGGCATTTCGTGTGTTTCGGAACGAAAAGTTGGAGCGTTACAAGGCGCTGCAGGACATGGCTTCCAAGTATGCGTTCTTGGCCGCCCAGGCGTTTGACTATGAAACTGGACTGCTCGGCACCGATGAAGGGCGGAAATTCATCAATCGAATCATCAACTCGCGGGCGCTGGGCGTTGTTGTGGATGGCCAACCGCAGTTCGCAGGGAGCAACACCGGCGATCCCGGCATCTCGAGTGTGCTGGCGGAGATGAAGAACGATTGGGATGCGCTCAAGGGACGCCTTGGTTTCAATAACCCCGATCAATACAGCACCACCGTCTCTCTGCGATCCGAGAAGCACCGCATCCTCCCGGGCCAGGATGGCGTGTTGCAGTGGGGTGACGTTCTGGAGGGTTCACGCAGCCAGAATATCATGACAGATGACGACGTGCGGCGTTACTGCATGCAGGCGGGTTTCGAAGATGCCAGGCCGGTGCCTGGATTGATTATCGAGTTCAGCACGACGATTGATAAGGAGAAGAACCTGTTCGGCCTACCGTTGGCCGGTGGTGACAGCCAGTTCAGTCCGGCCAGTTTCGCCACTAAGATTTTCTCAGTCGGTGTCGCCTTGGAAGGATACATTGGAATGGGGGCACCGAACACCAACGATCAAGGTGGTCAATCCCCGTCAAATCCAACTCCGCCATGGCTGGATCCTAACGCGCTCTCCAAGACGCCTTATGTCTATCTTATTCCAGTCGGGGTGGATTACATGCGGAGCCCGCCGCTGGGCGACACCAGTCAAATTCGCAGTTGGTCCGTTCAGGACGTGGCGATCCCGCTGCCGTTCAACATCGGTGATTCGGAGCATTCCACCAAAAAACTATGGCAGTCCAGTGCCTCGTTGACGGATCAGTTGTTCGCGATACGCAAGCACCAGCCATTCCGTGCTGTTGACAGTGGCGATACGTTGGGGGGGATCAGTATCACCATCGATCAATCCATGAACGATTCCAACTACACAAACAGGCGCTTGATCGGGCGCTCAGTTTGGAACAGTAAATGGAAACTTGTCATTCCGGGGTACACGCTGCTGAACGATTCCGAGGAAGGTTTGGACCGGTTTATCCAGACGGTCAACGACATCAAAATCTACTTTAACACCTATTCCTATTCGGGGAACTAGATTGCCCAGTAAAAAAAGCCGATGAAGATGACTAAAATTCATGTTTTGTTGCTTGCAGCATCCATGCTGACATCAGTCGGAGTCAGCGCTTTCCCTCCAGCCCCGCATCACACCTTCTTCGGCATGGTGCGAGATGAGTTGGGGCGTCCCCTGGAGGGGGAGAAGGTGGAGGTATTGTTTGAAACCTCCACCGGCCGACTGGTTCGGACCGGCGTCGGTCTGGGTTTGCCCGGGATCAACTACCGTATGAGGGTGCCGATGGATGCGGGGACCACGGCTGATCTCTACAACCCGGTGGCGATGCGTCATGCCATGCCGTACAGGATCAGGGTTCGGGTGGGCGCAAAGGTCTATCTGCCGATCGAGATGGTGGGGGACCTGGGCAAGATGGGTCAACCGGGAGAGGAGACGCTGCTCAACCTGACGCTGGGCGAGGACTCGGACGGAGACGGACTGCCGGACGCGTGGGAGCGTGCGTTGTTGGCACAGGGCCAGGGCCTGGGAGACATCAACCCGAACGACGACACCGATGGGGACGGCATGAGCAACCTGAACGAGTATATCTCGGGCAACTACGCATTCGACAAGGAGGACGGGCTTCGGCTGGGCATCGTGGAGAGGGTGGAAGGCGGCACGGTGCTGGAGTTCATGGGGATCCAGGGACGCACCTACACGATCAAGGGATCGGCTGACCTGAAGGAATGGAGTGATCTGACCTTTGAGATGGAGGGGCAGGAGGGCGGACTGGAGAATGTTCGAGCGGAGAAGGTGCAGAATTACCGGGTGACAATACCGGGCGACGAACCCGGTGCGACAACAAAGTTCTACAAGTTGATGGTGCAGTAGCAGTCAAACTTAAAGCCGATAATTTTCAGGTTTTTTCTCGACTCAAAAAAGACTCTCAACTTCTTCGAAGTACTGATCGCGTCTGACTGCGAAGCGCCGCTCTTTCAAAGGATTTTGAGGAAGCAGCGCCAACCGGGTTTGAGACTGTTTGATCACAACAGACGGTGTTCTTTTTCGGTGATTGCGCGCTTCGGGCGGGGGGTGTATTTTGGCCACAGCTTCCTCGGCAACACGGCGTGCGTGAGGAGACCCGTCTCGAGCGCTAGCGACTCCACCCCGCGCAGCGCCATAGAGGTCGACACGCCGCCTCGGGCGAGCACGTCTAGGAAGTCGATGCCGGTCGTCTGATCGACCGGCAGAACGCGCAGTTTAGCCCAGCGTTTATGGGGAAATTCGATGAGTTTACGGCGTTGAGTGGCGGCCCCGCCGGTGCGCGCGTAGGTCGTGAGGATGTGGCCCCACGTCGGGGCTTGTCTTGCGGTTCGGTTTGGTTTCATTTTTAGATTTTATGCAGCGATCGAAACAACTCAAGAAGATGACGCGCCGCCGATTCATCGGCGCGAGCACGGTGGCCACCTTTGGCTTTCAAGTCGTGCCGAGCCGTGTGTTTGGCGCGAACAACCGTCTCGCCGTCGCCGGCATCGGTGCGGGCGGCAAGGGCCGGGCGGACGTCACCGGGGCGGCCAACGCCGGTTGCGACATCGTCGCACTGTGCGACGTGGACGAAGGCCGGGGCTCGGGTATGTTCAAGGCACACCCCAAGGCGAAGCGCTTCGCCGACTTTCGTGTGATGCTCGACAAGATGGGCGGCAGCATCGACGCATGCACCATCTCCACGCCCGACCACACCCACGCCGTGGCGACGTCGATGGCCATGAAAATGGGCAAGCATTGTTACACTCAAAAACCGCTGACGCATGACGTGTACGAGGCGCGTTACCTGACCCGCTTGGCCAAGCGCACCGGTGTCACCACGCAGATGGGAAACCAGGCGCACGCCGGCGAGTCGATCCGCCGCGCGGTCGAGTTGGTTCGTGCCGGCATCATCGGCAACGTCACCGAGGCGCACATTTGGACCAACCGCCCGATCTGGCCGCAGGGCATGAAGGAGCGACCGGCCAAGTCTGACGTGCCCAAGGGCGTGGATTGGGATTTGTGGCTTGGCCCGGCGCCGCACCGACCGTACGGCAAAGGGTATGTTCCGTTTGCGTGGCGTGGTTGGTGGGACTTCGGAACCGGGGCGCTTGGAGACATGGCCTGCCACATCATGGACATGGCGTGGTGGAGCCTTGAGCTGGGTTCGCCCACCAGTGTGAGCGCCCGGCACGGCGGCAACACCGGCGAGAGCGCCCCGAACTGGGCCGTGATCGACTACCAATTCGGCTACCGTGGCAGCCGTCCGCCGGTGAAGCTTGTTTGGTACGACGGCAAAAAAAACGGTGTGCAGAACGCGCCGTCTCTCGAGACCACCGGCGGCGTCAACATGGTTGCCAAGGGCAAAAATGGTTTCGGCTCCGTGTTGATCGGCGACAAGGGGCGGATGTTTTTTAGCCGCAGTGGCACCGGCTGGAAAATCACCGGGCGCGATGAAGACGAGGTCAAGCAGATCGAGGCCAACACGCCGAAGACGCTACCCCGAACCAAGGGCAATTACGTCGAGTGGGTGAATGCTGCAGTCGGCACAGGCCACAAGCCGCTGAGTCGTTTTGAGATCGCCGGCCCGTTCACCGAGATGGTGCTGTTGGGCAACTTGGCCATCCGTGCCGGAGAGCCGGTGCAGTGGGACGCTGAGGCGCTGCTCTCGACCAACAGCGAGAAAGCCAATCGCTACGTCCGCCGCAAATATCGTAACGGCTGGAAGCTCTCGTGACCATTCGCTTGATACATTTCCTTGCCGCCTGGCTTTGCGGACAGGTGTTGCTTTTTGCCCAACCAAGCGGTGAGCCGATTTTTTCGTTCGGCGTGGTTGCCGACTGCCAGTACTGCAACATCAAGGTGCCAAAAACGGCGCAGCGTCAGTACGCGTTGTCGCCGAAAAAACTGACGGCGTGTGTTGAACACCTGAACCGGCTCGAATTGCGGTTCGTCGTGCACCTCGGCGACTTCATCGACCGAGACTTCAAGAGTTTCGGGGACGTGGCACCGATCTACGACAAACTTAAGGCCGACCATTACCACGTCCTCGGCAATCACGACTTTAGTGTAGCCGACGAGTACAAGGCCAAGGTGCCCGCCGCGCTTGGCCTCAAGTCGCGGTACTACCAGTTTCGTTATCACGGCTATCGTTTCATCGCGATGGATGGCAACGACGTCAGTCTGCACGCCTACCCGGCGAGCGATCCGCGACACAAGGCCGCTCAGGCGTTTCACAAAAAACTGCCAAGCGGTACGCCTTCCTGGAACGGAGCTGTTGGCCAAGCGCAGCTCGACTGGCTGAAAAAAGCGTTAAACGAGGCCAAGCGGGCGGGTGAGAGGGTGATTCTGTTCTGCCATTTTCCGGTGTATCCGGAGAACGTGCATAATCTGTGGAATGCCGCCGAAGTGCTGGCCGTGGTGCGGGAGAGCCGGAGTGTCGTGGCGTACATGAACGGCCACAATCACGCCGGGAATTATGGTCGCTTAGCCAAGCGCCACTTCGTGACGTTTACGGGGATGGTGGACACAGAGGAGACGGCTTACGCTGTTGTGAACGTCCACGCGGACCGGCTTGAGATTAAGGGTTTCGGCCGCCAGAAAAACATGACCCTGCCGATCGCAGGGAACGGAAATTAGTCGGCCGCCTTGGCCTCCGACTCCTCTTCGAAGCGGCCGTGGTTGCGAAATTTTTTGTACCGCGCATCGAGCCGCTTTTTCAACGGCATGAGTTTGAGCGCCTTGAGGTGCTTGAGCAGGTGTTTCTTCAGCGTGAGCGCAGTGGCCTTGGGGTCGTTGTGCGCCCCACCAAGCGGTTCAGGGATGATTTCGTCCACAAGGCCAAACTTTTTCAGGTGATCAGAAGTGATCTTGAGAGCCTCGGCAGCGGTGGGCGCGGCGGCGCGATCCTTCCACAGGATTGATGCGCAACCTTCCGGGCTGATGACAGAGTAGTAAGCGTTCTCAAGGATGAGGACGCGGTCGGCGACGCCAATGCCCAGCGCCCCTCCAGAGCCGCCTTCGCCGATGACCACGGCGATGATTGGCACATTGAGAGTCATCATCTCGCGGAGGTTGACGGCGATGGCTTTTGCAATGTGGCGCTCTTCGGCGCCGATGCCGGGGAAGGCACCGGCGGTGTCGATGATGGTGATCACCGGCAGGTCGAACTTACCGGCAAGTTTCATTAGGCGCAGAGCCTTGCGGTAGCCCTCGGGGTGGGCGCAGCCGAAGTTACGCAGGACGTTCTCCTTGGTGTCACGCCCTTTCTGGGTGCCCATGACCATGACGCGGTGATCGCCTAGTTTGGCGAAACCGGCGACCATTGCCTTGTCGTCGGAGTAGAGCCGGTCGCCGTGCAGTTCGGAGAAATCGTCGAAAGTGCTGTGGAGGTAGTCGAGCGTGTAGGGACGCCGGGGGTGGCGGGCGAGTTGCACGCGCTGCCATGGGGTGAGGTTCGAGTAAATGCTCTTTCGGGTTTCCTCGATCTTGGTCCGGATCTGATCGGCCTCACACTGGAAGTTCATCTCGACCCCGCTTGGCAGCGAGGTCTTACTCAGGGCATCCAGCTTGGCTTGAAGGTCAACAATGGGTTGCTCAAAATCGAGATGGGTTTTCATTCCGGATTGCGGGTGGCCGCTCGGGACGGATAGTAGAGGCATGCCGCCGGGGTGCAATCCGAAACGGGAAATGTTGACGCCTAAATAGCCAGGTTCTAGCTTTCGGGAGTGTTCGCCACGCCGCCTGCGTGTATGTCGCGCAAACCGGCGTCACGGCCCATTGCGATTGACGGGTCAAGGTGGTAATCAAGCCACGGAAACCGTGGCATGCCTGATGCTCAATGAGAATCGATATGATCAACTCCATTTTAACTGAAACTATAACCAAGCGCTTGGCCATGCGTTGGCTCGCCGCATGCGTGACCGCGCTTGGAATCTTATGTGCGCCTAGCGAGCCTCTGGGCCAAGTCACGATCACGGCCAAGGACATGTTCAGCAAGGAGGGGCAGTATTACAAAGTGCACTCCAACTTCATCGGCCATTTTTCGGAGGCGGCCCGTGAGGAGGTTGATGTCAGCGATTACATTGGCGAGGCAGGGGCGGATCAAGTTTGGGATTTCCGGGAGGGGCCGGAAGATGAGATGATCCAGTTCGACTACGTGAAGCCAAGCGCGATTGACACAGATGTTGAATTTGGCGAGGCGACCATCGCGGAGCGGGCGACGTTCGACTCTTCCGGCAAACAGAAAAGCATGTTCCTCAACGTTAGTGCCGCCCGGGGGCGAGACGTTTACGGGTTTCACGACGCCAGCATCGACGAGGAGGACCCTGCAATCCCATTCAGCGCCCGATTGAACGACTTCCCGGCGGTCATCAAATTTGGCGACTCGTGGGTTGTGAACACGACGTTCGAGTTCGTCACGCGCCAGTCAATGTTCGGGGTGGGCGACATCGAGGCACCGACCAAGCTGGTTTATCAATCTGAAATGGTGGTTGACGGCCACGGAATCGTCATCCTACCCGAGTTGGGTTTTCACGACTGTCTGCGCATCAACGAACTGGTGCAGTATGACACGTTCATAAAAATCCCGGGATTGGTTGAGGATTGGCAAAAAGCCTCAACCGACTTCATCCGCAATTACTATTGGCTGAGCAAGGACATGGGCATTGTCGCCCAGATCAGTTCCGTGCAAGACACCGTACCTATTCCGGATGACTTCTCAACGGCAAGCGCATTGTGGCGGCAATTTGAAAACAACCACGGTGAGTCCAATGAAACAGCCCAGCCCGTGGAAGGGCTGGAAATCTCGCTGGACACCAAGGGAAACCGGGTTTTATTGAGCTGGAAAAAAGCTGAAAACACGCTTGAATACTTGGTGCAATTCAGCGATAGTTTGGCCTCGAACAGTTGGAGGGATTTGAAAACAACGTCTGGAAACTTTGCTTTGGACGCGATTTCCTCGAAAAATGCCCGTTTTTACCGGATTGTTTCGCTAGAATGACAGTATGAAAACGCAGGCGACCCAACGCTTGGCCAAGCGGTCAGGAAGCAATTCCGCGTCGAGGGGGGTATGGGGAGTTGCCGCGTTTACGCTCATTGAGTTGCTGGTCGTGATTGCCATCATCGCCATTCTAGCGGCTTTGATGCTCCCGTCGCTGTTTCAGGCCAAGAGCGCCGCCCGTTCCCTGGCATGCAAAAACAACCTTCGCCAATACGGCATCGCGCTGAACTCATACGTCGGGGATCAGGGCCACTATCCCGTTTACAATTTTGATCCCACGGATGCAGAAGGCAATACCCAGCAGTATTGGCATGAGCGCCTCCTGCCCTATATTGGTGCCGAGTGGGCCGAAAAAAGTCCCTTCACCTGTTCGGACTATAAGGGAGTGACTCTCTCGGGTAATGACGCCGCCGTCGCGCTGGGCAGTTATGGGTACAACGCCTTTGGCGTGAAACTCGGCTACAGCAGCCTTGGCTTGGGGGGCACTTTCAGTCACACGCTAATCAGTGGCGAACTGGATGATGTTCCGTCGGAAGGGTCGAGAATCACCGATGGGGACGTTCGATCAACGGCGAACATGATTGGGATTGGGGACGCCACGCTGATTTGGATGACTAAACCGATGATCAATATTTTGTACGGGGAGGACGGTGTCGAGGGTGCCAGCGGCATGGCGCACTTGGACATCAACTACCGCAATTTTGTCCAGCGAAAAGCCTACCCCTTAAGCAATAAGATTATTCGTGCCACCGAGGCTCGGCACGGGGGGCAATACAACATCAGTTTCTGCGACGGCCACGTCGAAGCACTGGACCGGACGCGGCTTCATGAGCGCAGTTTCCGCGCGCTTCGTCGTTGGAACAACGACAACTTGCCTCACCACGACTTGCTGAGCAACTACCAGTCCTGGCGCTGAGGCTCAATCCAGTCGCAGCCACGACACTTTCAGGTAGGCGGGTTCATTTTTGATGACCGGAAAATCCGTGGGTTGGGTTGCTGAAAATGACAACACAATTTTTCTGCCGCAGGATCGAATTCCTCTCCTGACTTCTTCCCTGAACTTCGCGTTACTCAACCCTGCCGCATTGCAGCAGGCGAGCAGTACGCCGCCTTTGCGAACCAATGGTGCCGCAGCTTTAGCTAAGTTGCCATAGTCCCGCTTGGCCATAAACAACCCAGATTGCTTTGAGCGCGAAAAAGTGGGCGGATCGAGGATGACTAAGTCATGTCTGTCGCCGCGCTTGGCCAAGCGCTTCATCCATTCAAGTGCATCTCCGTATATGAAATCGTGATCGTTGGGATTGACTTGGTTAAGCCGGAAATTCTCCCGGCCCCAGTCGAGGTATTTGCGCGAGAGGTCGAGGTTGATGGTTGTGGCACCTGTACGCGCGGCGCAGACCGAGAACGAGCAGGTGTACGAGAAAGTGTTCAGCACCGTGGCGGTTCCGGGAGCAGACTTAAACACGGTGAAACCGGGTTCGATGTGGTTTGAGAGAATGCGCTGCCGGTTCTCCCGCATGTCGAGGAACAGCCCGGTCGAGTACCCTTGCTTCAGGCTCAACCGGTACGTAAGGCCATTCTCCATCACTTCAAAGTCATCTGGTGCTTCTAAGCCCACGACAAGCCGGGGTGATGCGGAAACCGTGGTGCTCTGCTGCACCTTTCGGTTTAGTTTCTTAAAATAGACACCCTTGATCTTGAGTGAGGTTTTCCACTCTTTCGCAGCCTCGAGTTGCGGATCAGTTAGCGGCAGTGGCGACTGTATCAACAGAAAATCGCCGAGGCGGTCCACGTATAAATCTTTCCAGCCATCCGCTTGGCCATGTACAAGCCGGTAGGCGTTGGTTTTTGGGTCGCGCCCGGATCGCAACTTGCGCGGCGGGCCGGCGGGTCGTGATGGTTTTGTGTTCAACAATTTACCAGAAGTGCCATTGGGGTTTATCGGCGAAGCCAAACCCCTGCGTGATCACCCAAGCTCCAAGTAAAAAGTTGGTGACTGCGTGAGCGGTGATGGCATCAGCAATCCGATTCGTGCGGATAACCAGTAATTGATAAATCATCCCGCAGACAATGCCAGCCAGCCACTGCTGGTGAGTGAAACCGAACACGATGGACGTGATCAAAAAAGGTTTTACGGCGAACGAGTTGTACGCGGTGAAGATCCAGTTTGGGGCAAGAATGTAACGGTACAGGAATGAACGGTAGAACACTTCTTCAAGCATCGGCACCAGTAGCGTCGAGCCGACGAGGCGCACGCCGGCAAAAAACCACACCATCACCGATGGCGAGCCGAACTGTTTTTGCAGATCCCAGGAGTCGTTCGGTTGGGAAAATTTCGGGTACAGCACATCCAGCGCTACCCACAGGATGAAAACCAGCGTCCCGGCGATCAACGCCTCGAAACTGATCGCCCATCGCATCTCGGACACCAGCGGCCACGTCACCCAAATCATCCACGCTCCGATAACACACTTGGCCAAATAAACCCAGAAGTGCGATTCCGGCCCTAAGCTGCCCTGACACGAGGTCAGCACAAGGAACACGACAAATGGCAGAACCCGCGCAAGGAGCGGGGAGGCCTGCAGTTTGGCTGTCAGCGCGTTCATCGTTTGAGGATGGATTTGGTCGCGGTGAGTAACTTGGCCATCTCGGCCTCGGTGCCGATGGTGATGCGCAGCCAGTTGCGAACCTTGGGCGTGTCAAACCAGCGGGTCACAATTTTCCGCTCCCGCAATTGCCGGAACCATTGTGCCGCCGTGATAGCGGTCGGCTTGGCGAAAATGAAATTGGCCTGACTAGGCAGCACTTTGAAACCAAGCGCCTCGAGCGCTCCGGTGGTCTTGTCCCGCAACTGGATGATGCGCTCGAACTGCTTCCGATAGTGGCCGATGTCCGATAGTGTGGCCAGCGCCGCCACTTGGCCAAGGCCGTTTGTGTTATAGCTGTCGCGTATCCTGTCGAGCGCCGCGATGATTTCCGGGTGGCCGACGAAGTAGCCCACCCTCGCAAAGCAAAGCGAGTAGGCCTTGCTGAAAGTACGGGAAACGATGACGTGCGGGAACCGCTTGGCCAAGCGGAGTGCGTTTTCGTCGGCGAAATCAACGTACGCCTCGTCCAGAATTGTCACGCCCTTTTGCGCGGCGCAGAGCTTGGCCAAGTCGCGCGTTAAGTAACCTCGACCGCTGGGCGCATTTGGCGTTGTGATGTAAGTGAGTGCCGCTCCAAAATCCCAATTGCTATTTTGCAGCGCATCGTTGTCCGGCAAGCCGAAGTCGGCGGGCAGTCTGACCTCGTTGCGGCGCGCGCCGTGAATGCCGGCAAGGATGGGGTAGAGCGAGTAGCTCGGCGTAAAATACTGGATGGTTTGCCGACGGGTTGCTGCGTTGGATTGGCGAGGTTCGACGAATGCGCGGGTGGCTAGGGCGAGCAACTCATCGGAGCCGTTGCCAACGATGATGTTTTCCGGCTTGCAGTCGTGCAACTTAGCCAACGCCACTCGCAGCGGTTGCGCGCTAGGGACGGGGTAACGGCGCAATCGGTCATCGGCAGCGGAGCGGATCGCGCGGATGACCTTGGGTGAGGGCGGCGCCGGATTCTCGTTGGTGTTGAGTTTGATGAGACCGGGAACATTTGGTTGCTCGCCGGGAACGTATCCTCGCAACTTCCGCACCATTGGTCGAACAAGTTGCTTCGGTGTACTGTTTTTGCGCTTGGCCGTCATCGACTAATCTTCAAGTCGTATTTCGGCGGAGCGACCGTGGGCGTCGAGGCCCTCCATTTCGGCGAATGTCCGAATCGTTTCGATGGACTTGGCCAAGGCGGGTCTGCTGTATTTCACGACGCTTGTGCGGCGCTGGAATTGATCCACGGTTAACCCGGCGAACGACGCCCCGGCACCGCCGGTTGGCAGCGTGTGGCTGGGGCCGGCCATGTAGTCGCCGAGGACCGTTGGGGCCCACGGGCCCACAAAAATCGCGCCGGCGGTCGTGATGTCTTTCACGGCAACTTCAGGTTTGCGGAGCATCAACTCGCAGTGCTCTGGCGCGATTCGATTGGCCAGGGTGATGCCGTCGCTGATTGATTTCACGTGGATGAGCCAGCCGTTTTTCTTGAGTGCCTTTCGGATGAACTCACGGCGCGATAGCCCGGGGAGTTGCCGCTCGAGTTCCCGGTGCACGTCGGCAATGAGTTTTTTGGAGTTACAGGCGAGCCAAACCCGCTCGTGGCCGGAGCCGTGCTCGGCTTGCGCGAGCATGTCGGCGGCGGCAAACTTTGGGTTGGCCGACGAGTCAGCGAGGATGAACATCTCGCTTGGCCCGGGCAGCAGGTCGATAGCCACGCGGCCAAATAAAAGTCGCTTGGCCGCAACAACGTAGGCGTTGCCGGGGCCGAATATTTTTTGAACCGGGCGGATCGTTTTCGTGCCGCACGCCATCGCGGCAATCGCCTGTGCGCCACCGACACGGTACACATCGGTTGCTCCCGCTTGGCGAAGCGCGGCGAGCAGCGCGCTGTTCACTCGACCGTCTTTGTCGCACGGAGTGCAGGCGACGATTTCGCGGCAGCCGGCAACCTTGCCCAAAGTGACGGTCATCAGCGCGGTCGATGCCAGGGGCGCGGTTCCGCCGGGGATGTAAACGCCAACCCGTGCGAACGGATCGAACTTTTCGCCGACCACACCGCCTTGGGCGTTGTGAGCCTGCCAGTTTTTGCGCAGGGATTGCTTCGCGAAGAAGGCAACGTTGGCTTTGGCCAAGCGGATGGCCTTGCGGGTTTGGGCGCTGGTGGAGCGCCAAGCGCTGTCCAGTTCCGCTTGCCCGACGCGCAGTTTGGCTGGGGTCAACGTAGCTCCGTCGAACTTCTCCGTGAACTGGAGTAGCGCATTGTCGCCGAGCCTCTCGACTCCGCTAATGATCTCAAGAGCGCCCTGCTCGATGCCTGTCTCGAAAAGGCTGGATGCAGCGATAAGCTTGTTCAGTTTGGCGGTGTAGCCAGAATCCGTGTGTCGGATCAAATTCACGGGCAGCAACATAGGGCGGGAAGCTCGTGAAAGTCAAAGCAGCGGAGGCCTGTCAAGCAACTTTAGTTGCCCAGAGAAGATGGGGAATATTTTTTAGGTTTGACGAGGCAGGTCGAATTATGTCGTTATCACTAACCTGTTTTATTCAGTTAACGCGATGCCCCGAACAGCCAAGAAAAAAAAGCCAGTCGTCAGTTCAGCGAAAGCGTCCAAGTACGACGCACACCACACTGTCATCAACAATACTTACGGCGACTTCGCCGATTTGCGACACCAGTTGTCCGAATCCAAGGAGGACGTGGCCGAGCGGGCCAAGCTGCTGCAGATATTTTCATCGTGCACTGATTCGCAACGGTCGTGGCTTTTGCTGGAGGACTATTTCAACAAGCTCAACCTTGCCCGTAAGGACTTCAGCCAGGATGACTGGTGGGGCAGTATGGCCCAGACACATGGTGACACACGACTCGAGGACTTGGCCTTGGTGTTCATGAAATCGGGCCGCTCGGTGCCCAATGAGTTGATGGCTCATGCCAACTTCACGCGCTTTGCAGAGGTCGAGCAGGCCGAAAGGGATCATCAGTTGTTCAAAGGTTTGGAAGAATGGATGTTCCCGCCGACGCCGGTTCACCTCGATGCCCCCCGGGCTGCCTTGCGAGTGGTGGGGCGGCTTATTTTAGACACGGAATTGCCGGGATTGCACAAGCTCGGGGTAGAGATTCATATCATACGCCCGCGTACAGGAGACCGCGTCAAGACGCTGGACGATATGGCTGACCTGACGATGCGGGCCGCCCACGAGCAGGAATTGTTTCCTTCCGCCGACTGGTCGTTTATCCGCTGGTCTTCCGGTGTTCGGCACGACTACGATACGGAGGCAGAACTGATCTCTCTGGATGGGGCGGAGTTGCTGAAGTGGCTGGTGCAATGGGGGAAGTCCGGACGAATTGATCTCGATGGGGAGATGAAACCGATACAGTTTCTGGGGCGGATCATCGAGATGGAGCCCCACTTGGAGAAGGCGAAATCAGACTTGTTTTTTACACATGAGGTCATTCTTCCCGACAACAAAACTTGCAGCATGTCCGAGGTACGCTTTTTCGCCGGTGACCCCACGTTGGCACTCATCGGTTGCGAGGTGTTTCTCCTGCGTAATTCTCCCGCGCCCGAGGTGCTAGGGAATTGGGCCAAAATGAAAAAGGCCTCGGTATCCAAGCTGACACATCGCCTGCTCACCAAGCTGCGCAAGATCACCACCACCAACGGGGTGAACTGGGAGCAACTCTGCAAGACTCACGAGGCGACGCCGCGATTTGTTTTCGAAATGGCCAATGACACCGTTCGCCTCAAGCTCTTGGCCAAGAGTGAATCAGACAAGAGCCTCTGGCAGTGGAACGGCCACGAATGGGTTCGGGGAAATTCAGGGAAACTACTAAAACCGAACAAGCCAGAAGTGCTAGATGACGAGAGGCTTGAGGCGGCCATCGGGTGGCTAAAGCGCTTAGACTGGTTCACCCCGGAGCCGGGCCTGTGGGTGGGTGATTCCAACCCGCTTTTCCTCGAGAGTCTCCACGCCGCTTGGCCGGACAAACCCGACGCGGAGTACCTTGGTGACACGGAGTTCAAACGCCTGTTCCTGCAGCCCAAGCGACTCAAGCCCAAGTTGGTCGTACGGGGTAGTGGCATCGACTGGCTGTCTGTCTCCGCCGAGTGGGAGGAGGAGGGGTTGAATTTGACCGAGCGCGACCTCCAGCAACTCGCCGCTGCCAGTGGTAATTTCGTCAATCTACCGGACGCCGGTTGGGTGCAACTGGATCAAAAGGCCGTACAGGAAGCACAGGAGGCGATGGCGGATCTTGGCGTAGACGGCTTGTCTTCAGTTGAGCAAAAAGTCGGACTAGAGCAGGCCGCCCACTTGGACGAGGACGGATTGGCCAAGTTCGTCCCGTCCTCGGAGTTGGAACAGTTGCGTGGACGCTTGGATGAGTTTGAGGGAGTTGAAACGACTGAACTGCCGGACGGGGTTTGCGCCGAGTTGCGTCCGTATCAGGTGGAAGGCTTTAGTTTTCTTTGCCACTTGGCCAAGTTTAAGCTGGGTGGAATCCTTGCGGATGATATGGGACTGGGCAAGACACTGCAGACGCTCGCTTGGCTGTTGTGGCTGAAGACCAGTCGCCGGAAGAATGCCAAGACCAAACCGACGCTGGTAGTTTGCCCCGCTTCGGTTTTGCACAACTGGCGTCGTGAATCGGAACGATTCACTCCCAAAATGAAGGTGCTGGTCTTGGAGAGTGGCCAAGCGCGTCACAACCTTCGAAAGCGAATCCCCGACTACGACATCGTGGTCACGAATTACTCGATCCTTCGCCGTGACCTCGACGAGTTGGCCAAATTTGCGTTCCGCGCTATTGTGCTCGACGAGGCGCAATTCATCAAGAATCCCGGGGCTCAGGTGACCAAATCCGTCAAGGAACTTAAGGCCGACCACAAGTTGGCGCTGACCGGTACGCCGATCGAGAACCGCATGCTCGACCTGTGGAGCATAGTCGATTTTGTGCAGCCCAACTACCTCGGCAACCAAGAGCATTTCACCCAGGTTTACGATTTGAAGGTGTCGGAAAAAGACGAGAACGCTGCCCGTATCGGCCGCCGAAAACTCTCGGCCAAGCTCCGGCCGTTGTTGCTGCGCCGTGTCAAGAAACAGGTGGCCAAGGATCTACCGGATCGCATTGAGCAGCGGCTCGACTGCGAGTTGCCCGAGGAGCAGCGTAAACTATACCTCGCAGAGTTGAAACGAAGCCGTGAGCAGGTGATGAAAGCCGTCCAGCAGAAGGGCGTCGCCAAGAGCAAAATGCACGTGCTCGCGGCGCTGACCCGGTTACGGCAGATTTGTTGTCATCCCGGCCTAGTCGGGAGCGACACGGAATCAGGCAAGACGGACACTCTGTTCGAGTTGGTGGAACCGCTTCTTGAGGAGGGGCACAAGGTGCTTGTGTTCAGTCAGTTCGTACGGATGCTTCAAATCCTCGAAAAGGAGTGCGCGGACCGGCAGATGCCCACCCACATGTTGACCGGCGAAACCAAGAACCGGCAGGATATCGTGAACGCTTTTCAGGAGGCCGAATTGCCGTCGGTCTTCCTGCTCAGCCTGCGGGCGGCCGGTACCGGACTCAATCTGACGAGCGCCAGCTACGTGGTCATTTACGACCCGTGGTGGAATCCAGCCGTCGAGGCGCAGGCCATCGACCGGACTCATCGGATCGGTCAGACCGCGACGGTGAACGCCTACAAGATGATCTCACCGGGCACCGTCGAGGAGAAAATTTGGGACTTACAGCAGCGCAAAGCCAAGACGGTATCCGACGTGCTCGGGGAAGACGGCTTCGCTAAGGGCCTCACGACGAACGATCTCGAGTATCTGTTCTCGGATTAAACCACTACGCTTGGCCAATCGCTTGGCTGCCTAAAGTTTCTTGACGTGAAACTTCGGCTGGCTCCATTCGCTGCTTGGCAGTAACCAGCGAAAGATGACGCCGCCTTCGCGGTGGCTGGCAGTGTTCAGTTGGTTTGCTTCGCCGAATTCACGGTGCGCCACTACGATTCGGAACGACCCGTCCGCCGCCAGCTTCACCTGCGAATGGTTCAGGATGATTTTGAGGTTCACGAAATCACGCGACTCGAGCCAGCGGCTGCACAACTGCACCGACCAGTAACGGCACTCCGGCGCGCGCCCCTCCATGACGAGCGCCTCGTCTTCCTCCAGCTTGTACCACCCGCCGACGTACTCGTTGTCCGGTGTGGGGAACAGGCTATCGAGTCCCTCCGCCGTGCTGTCGATGCTCACCGTGTTGGGCTGTTTCATCCACGCCTTTGAGGCCAGTTGCGTGGACTTGAAAGTGCGCGACATGCTTTGGCTTAATGCCCGCAGTCGGTGGGTGATGCCCTCTACCGTCGGAGCGGGCGGCGGCGCGATGTCATCGAGCAACTGGATGTTCAACTCGGCCGGTTTTTGCCGGAGATCCGTGAAGTATTGCCGCGTCACCAGCGTGCGGGCGATGTTGTCCAGTTGAATCCAGTTTTTAACTCCGTCCGGCCGCTCGGCGGAAAGCACCAACTCGAAGCCGCCGTTGTCGTCAAACTCCATGTCCACATCGCAGACGTTGGCCAAAATACAGTTGGTCCGCCCGCGCATACCGTATAAACAAAAAGCCAAATACAACTCCTCGCCTCGCCGCCCATGGATGCGGTAGCGCAGTGCGGGATTCAACGTGGCTCGATGGTAGAGCGTGTCCGGGTTGTCCACGAAAAACTTCCGGATCGGCGACATGATCTGCACGAGGCTGGGATAGTCTGCTTCCTGTTCCACCTGGAATTCCGTCATGCCGACAAGAATGCGGGTTAGGAAACGATAGCCCTCGGCGCGCACCGTTGGGTCGTGTCCCTCGCTCAATGCGTCCACTTGTCCCGCCGCGTCCATCAGTTGCTCGGTCAGTGTTGCCCATGCCTTCGTCAGTTCGTCATTGGCCATTTTTTATTCCCGTAAAATCGGTTCGCACGGTCTCGGCGTCCAGCCCGTATTCCTCGAGCGAGTAACGGTGCGCGCCGTGCTTGTGCTGCCGGTTATCGGCCAGCCATTGTTTCATCCTGTTTTCAAATTCAGCCGAGTAGTCGTAGCTGTGATACTCGTAAATCCGTTGCACGGTGTCGATGGGGTTTGCGACAAGATCGGCGTATTGCACGTCGAGAACCTGCGCGGGATCGGCGGCGGCGCGAACTTCGCCCGAGCGCCTCTCGATCTCGAGTAGGCGCTGTTGCCAATGCGCGCCAATCGCGGTTTTGTCCACCGTGTCGCTTGCGGCGCTCTGCGTGATTTCGCACAGACTGCAGATGGACGGCAGGACGCTTTCCGCGCAGCGATGCGTCTGCACGATACGCGCATCGGGGAAAACGCTCAGCAGTCCGCCCAAGCCGGGGAGATGCCGTGGCGCCTTGCAGATCCAGTGGTTGCCGCGGCATTTCCAGCCTAGCATCTGGAGTTGGCGGCGGTAGTAGCGATACGACGATTCGTCAGCCTCATGCTCGACAAGCCACTTGGAGTAGCTCGGCACGTGAGCGCGCAATTCGAAAATGAGATCCGCGAATGTATGCTCGATGAGCCAAAGACATTCCTCCGGGCCAGTAGCATCGAGCTTGTGCGCGCGAGCGAGGTTCGGAACGAGCTTCTCGAAACCGGCGACCCAATCCCTCGTGGTTGCTATGCGCGGATCGTCCTGCAGTGACTCCGGCGCGGGCGCGGGGTGTAGTCCTTCCCACAGTCTCAACCAGCGCGAAGCCGGGTCACAGGCAAGGAGGCTGTGCAGCAGCGTTGTGCCGGTCCGCGGGAAGCCAAGGATGTAGAGCGGTCGATCAATCGGTGTCTCCGCCATTTCTGGGTTCGCGGCAAACGCTTGCTCGGTCAGGAGTCGGTTTACGAGCAGACGCAGGATAGTGCGTTGCAACATGATCACGCCTTGCGTGTTGAGTCGCGCCTCGTCCTGGAGTGACTTGAGCAGCAACTCGTACGGCTCC
>JABGZB010000282.1 GCA_018674955.1 Verrucomicrobiota bacterium
CACGTCCACCGGGGTGTCTCGGCCAAAAATGTTGACGGTCACCTTGAGTCGTCCCTTGTCAGGATCGATTTCCTTAACGTGACCGTTATTCCCCTCAAAAGCGCCGTGGTTAATCTTCACGGTTTCGCCCACTTCAAATTCCACCTTGGGCCGCTCCAAGTCCTCTGAATCTGCCATCCTCGTTTGGATGTCCTCGATCTCGGCATCCGGCGTTGGTTCCGGCTGATCCCCCCCCACAAACCCAATCGCTCCCGGCGTGTCCTTGATGAAGTTCAACGGCTCAGCGATGGTCTTGCGATCTTCATCTCGAAGCTGGATGTGGATGAACACGTATCCCGGGAAAAGTTTTTTTGTGGACACTTTCTTTTCACCGCCGCGCATGTCCACAACTTTCTCCTTGGCCACAAACACATCCTTGATGTGCCCGCCCATCTCCTCCACATCAAGACGCTTGTTAATGCTGTCGAGCACTTTTTGTTCCTGCCCCGACAAGGTATGTATGATGAACCACTCGTGTGCCATAACCGATAACCTTAACCCGCTGCCCCGCCGCCGAGCCCTTTTAGCAGCCAGTCCTGAATCACCACGCCACCCAAGAGCAAATCGGCCATGAAAGTGAACAACCCCAACATCCCCACCGCCACGAGCACCATCCATGTGGAGCCACGAAGCTCTTCACGCGTGGGCCAGGAGCACTTCAGCAATTCCTCACGGGTTTGAAGGAAGAACACCCGGATTCGATCAAGCCAACCTGCTTTTTTAGCGATGTACAGGGCGACCAGAAGCACAACGCCTCCGATGATCCAGCTTACTGGCAGCGGGCTGCCCACCGCCAATTCTGGCAACGGCTGTACTACAGTCGCGGTTGTTTCAAGCGCGTCTAAGTTACTAATAGTTTCCTTCATTTTTCGAACTCTCTTTCTTTATCAGTTCTCCCGGAACTTGGCGGAGGGGGAGGGATTCGAACCCCCGGAAGCTTTCGCTTCAACGGTTTTCAAGACCGCCGCATTCGACCACTCTGCCACCCCTCCGGTTTGGGGTTGGTTTTTATCTATTGGCAGGGCGGGAGGGATTCGAACCCCCAACAGACGGTTTTGGAGACCGTTGCTCTACCAATTGAACTACCGCCCTACTCAGGGTAATATCCTTCCCGCGCGCGGCTCCATGTCGCTCGCGAAAAAACGGACTACTCGACGACCTCGGCCACACGGCCCGATCCGATTGTACGGCCACCCTCGCGAATAGCGAAAGTAAGCCCCTGCTCCATCGCGACCGGCTTACCGAGTTCCACAGCCACCGTCACGCGATCTCCTGGCATTACCATCTCGATGTCACCTTCCAGTGTCAACGAACCGGTCACATCCGTAGTCCTGAAGTAGAACTGCGGGCGATAGTTGGTGAAGAACGGCGTGTGTCTTCCACCTTCCTCCTTAGTAAGGACATAGACCTCGCCCTTAAATTTGGTATGCGGTTGGATCGTGCCGGGCTTTGCCAAGACCTGGCCGCGATCCACTTCATCCTTCTTTATACCGCGCAAAAGCACGCCAACATTCTCACCGGCGCGAGCTTCCTCCAGTAATTTCCGGAACATCTCGAGGTCGGTTGCGACGGTTTTTTGAACATCCCGCAATCCCACAATCTCGACCTCATCCATCTTCTTGATGATGCCACGCTCAACACGACCGGTCACCACAGTGCCACGGCCCTCAATGCTGAACACATCCTCAATGCACATCAGGAACGGCTTGTCCTCTTCACGAACCGGGTCGGGAACGCCGTTGTCACAAGCTTCCAGCAAGTCGCCAATGGCTTTCACCCATTTTTCCTCGCCGTCCAAGGCTCCCTGAGAGCTGGCTTGCACGATTGGAGTGTCCTTGTCGAAATCGTATTTCTCGAGCAGATCTTTGATCTCCTCCTCGACGAGCATCAACATTTCCTCGTCATCAACCAAGTCACACTTGTTCAGGCATACGACGATTGCGGGAACACCCACCTGCTTGGCCAGCAGCACATGCTCCTTGGTCTGGGGCATCGGACCCTGGGAAGCATCCACCACGAGAATGGCGCCGTCCATCTGCGCGGCACCCGTGATCATGTTTTTCACATAATCAGCATGGCCCGGGCAGTCAACATGAGCATAATGACGCTTTTCACTCTCATACTCCACGTGCGATACCGCAATGGTCACCGTCTTGGATTCATCACGAACAGTACCACCCTTGGTGATATCCGCGTATGAAATGGGGGTCGCCATCCCCTTCCTTGCCTGCACCTCAACGAGAGCTGCCGTGAGGGTCGATTTACCGTGGTCAACGTGACCAATTGTACCGATGTTTACGTGGGGTTTACTGCGTTGGAACGCTTCTTTTGCCATTCGATTATTTTTTGTTGGTTAGTTCTTTATACTCTGCTAATGAACAAATTCTTAATGGAGCCCATGACCAGGTTTGAACTGGTGACCTCATCCTTACCAAGGATGTGCTCTACCAACTGAGCTACATGGGCATCGAGCGACGTGGCCGCCTGCCTTTCAAGCCCGCCTGCGAAACCAAAAACTAATTTAACACCATGTTTCCATCTTAAACAACTGGAATCAAACAACTTAGCGATTGGATTGCACCCCAAAAGGGAAGGGAATTTAGTTGCCCACCAATCCCCAGTCAACGCTTTTTTTGAAATAGTTCAAATAATCGCTCACATAGCCCGTTTTATGTTCACCCAAGCGTGAACATGCGGATCCCCTCGGAAAAACCATAGGCAATTCGGCCCCTCAATCTGCCAAACATCCCATATTTTGTCATTTCCGACATCGTGATTCTTATAAAACGCTAGGTGCAAGTGGTCAAAACCACCCGCGTCGACCATCTTCAACGCCTCTTTCGCGTCTTTTTCTCGGAACATTGCCAACAAATCGGCCATCGTTTTACGCACTTGGCCCTTTTGATCGCTGCTCAACTCCGACACCGGTATCCCCGGCAATCCGTGCTTTTTGCCGCTCAACGCCACGGTCTTGGTTCCTCTCTCACCCCTGCTTTTGCCCAACAGAGCCATTTTCCGCTGCTTGCCGTCCATCATCGCAAACACTTTGTTGGCCTGCTTGGCCTGATACCAATAGACGTTGCCGGGATGATCCGGCGCTTCGTTGAAGGCCCGCGCGGCGTGCCCGTAAAAGATCGGCCCGCCAAACGCCTCTCCCTCCACTGAGTCGCCGTCGCAGCGCCGGGTGCAGTGCCGGCCGGTCAGCACAAACTCGAACTTGCCGGTGTTCGGCTGGCCAAACAAAGCCACCGACGTGCTCTCGAACCCTTCATCCTCGGAATCATGCCGCACTTGGCCAAGCACGGTCTCGGCGTATTGCTCGCTGTGCAATTTCAAGAAAATCTCCTTCACCAGCGTCTGCTGTTCACCGGTGAAAATCTCGCCGATGCTTTTTTTGGTGATGTGCCAGTTGTTGTCGACTTTTTCGCGCAACGGGTGCTCGAACGGAAAGGCCACCACTTTCTTTTGGCTGTCGTTGAGACTGCCGAACAGTTGGGCCACCAGTGTCTCGGTGTCGGCCTTCTTTTTCGCCGCCTGGCCAAGCGGCGCCGCGGCCAAGGCAGCGGTGCCAAGTGCAGCGCTCTTCACAAAACGCCGCCGATCCATCGTCGGCAGGCAGTCCGGACATTCGTTGAGTATTTCGATTTTCATGGCTTTTATTGAGGGTGACTCTGCGTACGGCGAAAACTCGCATATCCCTTGGCCAAGTCAACCCGGAATTGTCACGCTTGGACAAACGGACATTTTCCTGTGCGACGATGGACCGTGGTGGCACACTCCCCCCACCCGTTTCGTCATTGGCACGGATCAATCAACAATCGCATGGACAACGTACGCATCGGCATCGTCGGCTTGGGAAACATCGGGCAGATTCACGTCAACAACCTGCTCGAGGGCAAAGTGGAACGCGGCGTCTTGACGGCGGTGGCGGATGCCTTCCCCGACAAACTACCCGAATACGAGGCCAAGGGGCTGAAGACATTTAACAGCGGCGAGGCCATCATCGCCTCCGGCGAGATTGACGCGCTCATTATTGCCACGCCGCACTTCCAGCACACCACACTCGGCATCGCCGCCCTCGAGGCTGGATTGCACGTCATGGTCGAGAAACCGATCTCCGCACACAAGGCCGACGCCGAGCGCCTGATCGCCGCAGCCGAGGCACGGCCGGAGTTGACTTTCTCCGGCATGTTCCAAATGCGCGTCGAGCCGCGCTACCAAAAGATTCGCGAACTGGTACAGGGCGGCGAACTGGGTGACTTGATTCGCGTGATTTGGATCATGACCGACTGGTTCCGTGCCGAGGCGTATTACCAAAGCAGCGACTGGCGCGCCACATGGAAGGGCGAGGGCGGCGGCGTGCTGCTTAACCAATGCCTCCACCAACTCGACGCACTGCAATGGATCGTCGGCATGCCGTCCCGGGTGCAGGGCCATATTGGCATCGGCAAACATCACGACATCGAGGTGGAGGACGACGTGACCTGCTACCTCGAATACGCCAACGGTGCGAGCGGTGCATTCATCACATCCACCGGCGAAACACCGGGCAGCAACCGGTTTGAAATCGCCGGCACCAGGGGGCGCGCGTTGCTGGAGAACGACAAGTTAATCGTAACGCGCAACGCCGTGCCGTCCGACGAATGGAGTCGCACCTCGAAGATAGGCTTCCAGCAACCGGAGACGACCGTCGAGGAAATCCCCATCCCCGGCGCGGAAGATGCCCACGCAAAACTCGTCGCCAACTTCGTCAACGCCATCCTCGACGGCGAGCCGCTCATCGCCCCCGGCGCGAGCGGCATCGGCTCCGTGGAGTTGGCCAATGTAATGGTGTACTCCGGCCTGCTTGGCCAAGCGATCGACCTCCCGATGGACGGCGCCGCATGGGAGGCCAAGCTAAACGAACTCATCGCCAACTCAACGCACGAGAAAAAAACCGTCGAGGTCAGCAACGAAGATTTTACCGCAAGCTTTCGCAAATAGTCTACAGGAGATAACAACATGGAATTAATGGGAATCGCAGACGAGGCTTCGCCCTCAATCGATGGCCAAATCCGGGCCACGAAGGAACTCGGGTGGAAATGGATCGAGGCCCGCTTCGTCGAGGTGGACGGCTTCGAGAAAGGCAGCATCCACGACATCCCGGACGCAGCGTTCGACATCGTCGCCGCCAAGCTCGAGGAAGCCGGCGTCGGCATTTATGCCTTCGGCTCGACCATTTGCAACTGGGCCAAGACCATCGAGACACCGTGGGACGTGACCACCACCGAGATCGACCGCGCCATCCCGCGCATGCAGCGGCTCGGCACCAAGTACGTTCGCATCATGAGTTTCAAGCCGGCCGACAACGCCGATAAGACACCCGAGCTCGTCTTCGAACGACTGCGCGAAGTCACCGCGCGCTTCCTCGACGAGGGCCTGCAGCCGGTGCACGAAAACTGCATGAACCACGGCGGCATGAGTTGGCAACACGGCGTCGAGTTGCTCGAGAAAGTCCCCGGCCTCAAGTGGGTCTTCGACACCGCCAACCCCATCTTCAACGCCGACCGCTCGAAGCCGCAGCCGTGGCCCAAGCAGGATCCGTGGGAGTACTGGCAAAACGTCCGCGAGCACACCGCACACATCCACATTAAGGACTGCACCTGGGTGGAGGAGAAAAGCGACGCCGACTACAACTTCCCCGGTGAAGGTGAAGGTCGTGTCCGCGACATCCTACGTGACGCCTTGGCGAACGGCTACGATGCCGGCATCTCCATCGAGCCGCACATGGCCGTCGTCTTCCACGACAACAACGTCGAAGCCAACGAGGACGACATGTTCAACAACTACGTCGAGTACGGCCGCCGCCTCGAGTCCCTCATCGCCGAAATACAGCCCACATAAAAAGCCAAGCGCTTGGCCAAGCTCCTCCGGCGGCCGCGACAGCGTCATGGAGTGCGGTTCTCTGCACCGCTTTGGAATACTCCCGAAAGCGGCAGGGACGGCCGCACTCCAAAACCCCACCCCTGCTCCTCTGCGTCTCCGTGTCCTCTGCGTTTACCACCGATCCAAGCCCTCGCCCAAGCGTTCTTCAGAAAGCTTGCCCCGCCTGTTAAACCTACCTACGTTTGCCCGGCAACAAACCACATGGCAGAGGAAGTATTCATCAGCTACGGCTCGGCCGATCGGGAGCGCATTCAAGACTTGGTGACGCGCCTCCGCCAGGCTGGCGTCACCGTATGGATCGACGAAGCCGGCATCGAGGGCGCCGCCATGTGGAGCGAGGAAATTGTCAGCGCCATCAACAACTGCAATATCCTCATCCTCGCCATCTCCACCAACTCCGCCCAGTCCAAGAACGTTGTCCGCGAACTCGCCCTCGCCAGCGAGGATGACAAGACCATCCTGCCGGTCTTCATTGAGCCAACCGATATCCCCGAGTCGATGAAATACCAGTTGGCCGGCATCCAGCGCGTCGAGTATTTTGAAGGCAACGAGGACGAATCCATCGGAGGCGTCCTGCGCGCCCTCAAACGCCTCGGCATCTCCACCGACGGCGACACCCCTACCCAAGCGCTTGGCCAAGCGCCGACCAGCAAACCTCAAACCAAGGCCAAGTTGCCCGCCTTGGCTTTGGCCGCCATCGCCATCGTCGCCCTGCTCGCGTTCATTTTCATTTTGAAGCCAGGCGATGGGCAACGGACCGCCAAGCCAAGCGCCCCGACCGAAGAGCCAACAACCTCCACCCAACCCGAAACCAAGCCGCTCGACAAAAATCGGATTGTCATTTTGCCGTTCAAAAACATAGGCACACCGGGCGAAAACGATCACATCGTCGAGGGCATCGTCGATGACCTCAACATCATGCTGACCAACGTAGATGGCTTGAAAGTCATCGGCTCCGTCTCAGCCAAAACCTATCGGAACAGCGATAAAAGTCCCGCCGAGATTGGGCAGGAACTCAATGCCGGCACCCTTCTTCAAGGCAGTATCCAAAAGAGCGGCACCGGTCTCAAAATCAACGTCCGCCTCATCGACACCGCCTCATCCGAAAACATCTGGGCCAACTCCTTCAGCGGCAACGAAACCGACCGTAGCAAATTCCAGCAGGAGATCATCCAGTCCATCGTGAACAAAACCAAGGGAACCATTCTCAATCAATCCGAACTTGGTTCCCTCACCCAAGGCGACACCCAAAGCGCCGAAGCCTACAACTTGGTGAAAGAGGGGTTGGAACTACTCGGAAAAGGGTCCCGAGAGGCGAACCGGAACGCAACTCAACTTTTTCTCAAGGCGATCGATCTAGATCCAAACTATGTTAATGCATATTCAGGATTAGCCAGATGTGCTCTTCAATCGCCAGCACTTAGCCTCAATTATCCGAATGATGCCAATACAATGGCAAAAAAATATTCTGACGAAGCTCTCAAGTTAAACCCGTCCCATATTGACTCTAAAACGACAAGAGTTGCGTTGACACTGCAAGTTGACAGGGACACCACCAAAGCGATGGAACTCACTCAAGAACTCTTAAAAAAACACCCAAATAACCTAAGGGTCTTACAACAAATCGGAACGATACTTTCATTTTCAAGTAAAACTGATTTGGCAATTTCTACGCTTAAAAAGGGTTTAGAATTGGATCCGAAAAATGCCAATTTACATCAACATCTTGCGTTTACATATCTGGTTTCAGGGGAAGAAAAACTAGCTGAAGCACATAATCAAAAAGCACTTGAACTTAATCCCAATTATCAATTCGCGCTTCATATCCGTTCGTTAATTATATCCGAGCAACAGCGCTATGGTAGCATTGAAGAACAGTTACTGAGAGCAATTGAAGCCGATGACCAAAATCCGGTTACGGTTATGTCTCTTGGGATCGTGTATTGGCGTGCAGGTAAAACGGAAGAATCGTATAAATTGCTTGCTGAACTATTGGACCGAAGAAACTTCGAGTATATCAAGGGTGGCATTCTAACGCGGTTTTACATGGCAATTGGCGAAAAAGAAAAGGCGTTCAAATGGCTTAAAAAATCGTGCGATGAAAAAGATTTCGACTTCATTAACATGTTCTATTGGCCGCTTTACGACTCGGTCAGGGATGATCCGGAATTCATTCGGATTTTCAAGGATGCCGGAGTTTACGGGTACCTCATCAAAAAGGAACTTTAGTTTTTTATGAAAAACACAGTGAAACGTTTGGTTTATTTGGTGGCAGTTGCTTTGGCGACTGTCGGGGTTCGGGCGGAAAATTTTTCGGCCGGGGGCATTTCGTTTGAGGGGCCGAAAGGTTGGCTGTTGCAAAAGCCGTCGTCGTCGATGCGCAAGGCGCAGTTCGCAATCAAGGGCAAGGACGGCAAGTCGGCGGAGGTGGTATTCTTCCACTTTGGCCCGGGCGAAGCGGGTGGTGTGGCTGCAAATGTAAAGCGTTGGCTCGGGCAATTCAAGGAACCGGCCGATCAACTCAACGCCCAGACAGTGATTGAAACAATTAACGGAACCAAGGTGACCTATGTCACTGCCGTGGGTACATTCATGAAAGGTCCACCGTTTGGCGGCAACAAAGTTCCAGTGCCAAACAGTGGCTTGCTCGGTGCAATCGTCGAGGGAAAACAGGGTGCCGTCTTCATCAAAGCCACCGGC
>JABGZB010000283.1 GCA_018674955.1 Verrucomicrobiota bacterium
ACGCAACGCCGGCAGTTGTGATGAACGTGTTCATCTTGTTCTCTCGAAAATATTGGCGATGCGTTTCTCCATCGCGCCGGGCAGGCCGCGGGCCGCCGAGTCCGTGAGGGCGTGGACGAGGAAACGACTGCCCTCCACCCGCACCGTCACTGTGCCGGGGGTCAGGGTGATCGAGTTGGCCAGGATGAACTTGGACAACTCCTTTTCCAGTGTGCTGTCAAATTCCACCATTTGCGGCGAGAGCAGCTCGTTCATGCGCGGCGACAGGGCCACTCGAAACACGTGCAGATTGGCGAGGATGACCTGTCCCAACAGCCATCCCATGTAGCCCACGAACCCGGCCAGCTGCCGGAGCCGGCCGCCCAAGGTGGTTGCCTTGTCCTGAAACAATAAATCGGCGCACCAGTAAGCCACCAGCGACGAGCAGAGCACACCCATTCCCACATGAACCGGGTCAAACTTTCCGGACAAAACCAGCCACGGCACAAATAAAACCACAAATGAGTAAAGGTATTTCATCAGTCAGGCGGATGTCGGATTCCTCTCCGGCGCGCTCCCGGTCGAGCGGCGTTTTGAGGTCAGACAGAGTACGCTTCGGAGGCAGGATTTTCAAGCCGATTGCCCAAGCGGCGGTTATTTCCCGATGCAGAATGTGCTGAAGATGGAGTCGAGCAGATCCTCCGTGGTCGTCCGCCCGACGATCTCGCCGACGGCATTGGTGCCGATCCGCAAATCGACAGCAACCAAGTCAAGCGGCGTACCGGCCCGGAGCTGCTCAAGGGCCGTTTGGAGTGAGTCGCCGGCCCGGCGCAGCGCTTCCTGATGCCGGGAGTTGATCATCACTTCCAGCATTTCCGAGGTTATCTCCCCGTCCCAAACACGGTTGCGGATGGCATCCTTCAACGCCTCGATCCCTTGGCCGTCGAGGCAGCTCACGCTCACCGAAGGGCTGCCGCTGGCCTCCGCTTGGCCAAGTTGATTCGGCAGATCGCTCTTGTTCAGCACGAGGATGCGTGGATTGTCGGCGAACTCGGCCAGGTACGTCTCGTCGTCCAGGGTGAGCGGCTCGGAAGCATCGAGCACATGCAGCACAATGTCCGCTTGGCCAAGCGACTCGCGGCTGCGCCGGATACCCTCACGCTCGATCGTGTCGTCGGACTCTTGCAGCCCGGCGGTGTCGACGAACACCACGGCGATGCCGCGAATTTGCGCCTCCTCCGAGATCGTGTCGCGCGTTGTGCCGGCCACGGCGGAGACAATGGCGCGGTCGCGGCCCAATAGTTGATTGAGCAGGCTCGACTTGCCGGCGTTGGGCCGCCCGATGATGGCCACGCGGATTCCGCGCCGGATCAACTGCCCCTCGTTGGCCGTGGCAAGCAACTCGTCGATGAATCGGCCGGCGTTCTCAAGCTTCGCAACCAGCCCGTTCATTGTGTCCGGCTCGATGTCTTCGTCGGGAAAATCGATGTGTGCCTCGACGTGCGCGAGTACGTGCATCAAGTCATCGCGAAGTTGGTTGATGCGCTGCGAGAGTTTGCCGGCGAGTTGCTCGTTGGCGGCGCTCAACGCGAGATCGGTGCGCGCGTGAATGAGATCGGCGACCGCTTCCGCCTGAGTAAGGTCGATGCGGCCGTTCAGAAAAGCGCGCTTGGTGAACTCCCCCGGCAGGGCCAACCGCGCCCCACCTTCGAGCACCGCGTCGAGCACGGCCTTGGTCGAGCGGATGCCGCCGTGGCAACTGATCTCGACAACGTCCTCGCGGGTAAACGTCGCCGGGGACTTCATCACCGACACCATCACTTCGTCGAGCCGCCGTTCATCCCGGACGATGTGCCCGTAATGCAACGTGTGCGACTTGGCCTTGGCGAGCTGTGTTTTGGATTTGCCGCCGGGAACGAACAGGGAATCGGCAATCGCCAGCGCCTTGTCGCCGGAGAGGCGAATGATCGCCAACCCGCCTTGGCCAAGCGGCGTCGCGATCGCGGCGATGGTCTCGTCGAACATGTTCCGCGGCCGTTAACGGAGGCAGCCGCCTTTTTCGATATCTGTCTGCCGTCCCTCAAGGCAGAGACGGGCCTTCGCGTAACTCTTATTGCGGAGATAGTGCATGAGTTCGCGGTCGGTATCGCCGGGCAATTGGTCAGTCAGTTCGTCGATCCGGCTGAAGTGCTGCAACAAATCCGGCTTCGGCTCCACATTCACCACGGCGACTGCTGACTCCAGTTCCTGTATCGCC
>JABGZB010000284.1 GCA_018674955.1 Verrucomicrobiota bacterium
CTCAAAACCTGGATCGATGAGGGCGCATCCTATCAACGACACTGGGCGTTTGAACCTGTGGCCGATCAACAACTGCCAAGAGTGAGGGATAACGCCTGGCCAAGTCAGTCGATGGACCACTTTATTCTGGCCAAACTCGAGCAGGTCGAACTGACTCCGGCAAGGCGAGCCAGTCGACGGACCTTGATTAGACGGGCATATCTCGACCTGATCGGCCTGCCTCCAACGCCAAAAGAAGTCAGGGCATTTCTTGGGGACACCTCCCCGCAGGCATGGCAGCGGGTTGTGGAAAAATTACTCTCTCTTCCTGAATACGGGGAACGGTGGGGACGGCATTGGCTGGATGTGGCGCGCTATGCCGACTCGAACGGGAGCGATGAAAACCACGCCTACCCACACGCGCATCATTATCGCAACTATGTCATTGGCGCACTCAATCGTGACCTGCCCTACGACGAGTTTCTATGTGAGCAAATTGCGGGTGATCTCCTCAACCACAAGGAAGGTTCCGATTCCAGAAGCGCGGCCCTGACCGCCACCGGCTTCCTTTCCATCGGGACAAAAATTCTTGCGGAACAGGATCCCGTGAAAAAAAGGGCGGACAGCATCGACGAACAGATTGATACATTCAGCAAGGCCATCCTTGGGCTCACAATAAGCTGCGCCCGCTGCCACGATCACAAGTTCGATCCCATTCCGAGCAAGGACTACTACTCCCTGGCAGGAATCCTGCATAGCACCAACGTGAATGATCAGCCAATAGAAACTTCAGAGTTTCTTGCTGAAAAAAAAGTTTTTGAAAATGTGTCCGAGACGCTCAAGGACCACCTTAAGGCCGCAGAAAAAAAACTTGAAGGTGTCCTTGATTCAGAAAATCGAATCCAGTTGCAGGCGGAAAAATTTGATCGCGGCAATGTCATTGTAGACAATGAAAGGTACGGGAAAGAGATCGGGATCATATCAGATCCCGGCTCACAGAAAAATTTTGTGGAATACGATCTGACCTATAAATCGCCGGGATTACTCCAATTAGAACTTCGTTACGCCGCAGCATCTTCCCGACCAGGACGCATTCTGATGAATGGTAAGGTAATAAGAAAGGATGCGATCGCAAATACAACCGGCGGATGGCTTCCGGAGCATCAACAGTGGCATTCAGAAGGCCTTTTCAAAATCACAGCCAAGAAGTTTACGCTGCGAATTGAGTCCGAACCCATGATGTCCCATATAGACCAGATACGCCTGACACCGCTTAAGGGAGATTCAAACGCATTGGAAATATTGAATGCTGAAATTGGGAAATTGAACAAGCAACTGGCAGAGAAACAAAAGGCCGCGCCAAAACCAAGAATGGTCATGGCGGTAAAGGATGGAAAAATTCAGGATATCAAACTCCATGTTCGAGGCAGTCACCGGGACCTTGGAAACATAATTCCCAGGGGTGCTCCCATTGGGTTTGGTTTCGAGGGCATCCCGGATATTCCCAAGGACCAAAGCGGTCGATTACAGCTGGCTAAATGGTTGGCTCGTCCCGATCACCCTCTAACAGCACGGGTGATGGTAAACCGGGTCTGGCGGTGGCATTTTGGCCGGGGAATTGTTGCCACGCCAAACAATTTTGGCACAAAGGGGCAACGACCCACACACCCTAAGCTACTGGATCACTTGGCATTGAAATTCATACGATCAGGTTGGTCACTTAAGTCGCTACACCTCGAAATCCTCAACTCCAGCACCTATCAGATGGCATCAAACGTGGAGAATCCAGCCGCAATGGAAAGGGATCCAAGCAATGTTTTACTCTGGAAAAGGGAGATGCGCCGGATGGAAGCCGAGGTTTTTCGGGATAGCTTGCTTCACCTCTCCGGTCGACTTCGATGGGCATTGGATGGCGGTCCGATGGGGGTTAAATCGCAGGATCCGTCTCCAAAGGACTTGGCCAACAACCAGGGTTTCTATGAGAAAAACGATCGGCGGAGCGTCTATCTTCCGGTTGTTCGATCCAATGTTTATGATCTTTTGACCCTGCTTGATTTCCCAAATGCGGCGACACCGGTCGGCAGCAGGGTCACCACAACGGTGCCAACCCAGGCGCTTCTGATGATGAACGGGGATTATCTTATGAATGAATCCCGGAACATCGCAAAAAAATGGTTAAACACCACTGACAAAGGCTTGAAACCCTCACTGAACCTGCTTTACGAAGCCTTACTGACGCGCTCCCCCACTCCTGATGAATTGGAGTGGGCTAAAGATTTTCTGGAGGATTTTTCGCCTGAAGATTCAGACCCGAACAAGACTGAATCGTGGAATGCTCTTTGTCACACCCTTGTGATGTCGAATGATTTTATTCATGTGAGGTGATCAAACTAGCTAGTCATGAGGTTCAATAACATGAAACAAAATGAATATTTGTCATCAATGAGCCGGCCTTATTCACGACGGACACTGCTACAGCAGATGTGCCTTGGTTTTGGAGGAGTCGCCTTGCAGGGACTGATGCCAAATTCCGCTCATGCCACCCGGACAGGGGCAGCATCAAATTCTCCACTGGCACCGAAACAACCCCATATTCGTGCTAGAGCCAAGCGGGTTATTTTTCTCTTCATGCATGGAGGCCCTTCACACGTGGATCTGTTCGACTACAAGCCGCGCCTGTACAAGGAGCACAACAAACCACTTCCGTTCAAGGAGCGCGAAGTCCAGTTTGCAAATCGGGCCAATATCATGAAACCGCCCTGGGACTTCCGGAGAGTGGGCGCCTCCGGTCAATGGATGTCCGAGTTGTGGGAACATCTCCCGGGAGTCTCAGATGAATTGTGTGTCATCAATTCGGTGTGTGAAACAAATGTCGCCCACGGCGGAGCCTGCATGAAGATTCACTGCGGCGATGAGGCATTTCTTCGCCCCAGCATGGGTTCATGGGTCAGTTATGGTCTGGGAACGGAAAGTGAGAACCTGCCCGGCTTTATCACCATTTGCCCCACCACTCTTCATGGCGGGGTGAATAATTTTGGAGCGGCATTCCTCCCCTCAAGCCATCAGGGCGTTCCATTGGGCGCACCTGGCTATCCCAACACATTAGCCAAGGATGCCAAGTTCAACTACATGACCAATGATTCTTTGAGTCCGCGCCAGCAGAAGCTTCAACTGGAACTTCTGCGTAAATTGCACGAACGGAACCAGTCAAATTCAACAATTAACGAAGCCTTGGAGGCCCGAATCCAGTCATTCGAACTGGCCTTTCGCATGCAGACGCAGGCCCCGGAGGTGACCGATCTCTCCGGAGAATCTGAGATCACACGGAAACTCTACGGTATGGACGACTCAAAGACGGAAAATTACGGGCAGATGTGCCTGCTCGCACGACGTTTCGCAGAACGGGGTGTTCGTTTCATTCAGGTCAGCCACGCCCACAGCCTTCCATTCAATAACGAGCAATGGGATCAACATTCCCACTTGGAAAAAGGTCATTCAATTAATGTTCGACAAATCGACAAGCCGATCACGGGATTGATTCGTGACTTGAAACGTCTAGGCATGCTTGAAGACACACTGGTTCTTTGGGGAGGTGAGTTCGGTCGAACGCCGACCGCCCAGGCAGGAGACGGTGAGCGTGGGCGGGATCATCATCCGGACGGCTTCACGGTCTGGATGGCAGGCGGCGGTGTCAGGGGAGGTTTTCGGTACGGTGCCACCGATGAATATGGATACCATGCCGTCGAGGATCGAATGACCATTCATGATCTGCATGCGACATTATTGCACATCATGGGACTGGACCACACCCAGTTGACGTTCGAACATGCCGGCAGGGATTACCGCCTGACCGATGTCTACGGCGAAGCCGCGACAAAGATTCTCGCTTGAATCACTCCGGCTGGCCAAGCGCAAGAAAACTTCCGGCTACTCTCATTCAATCCCTGTTCCACATGGCCAAGGGGTGGCCCTTCGGATATTGAAACCAACCTCACTTGCCTTCATGGACGAGGCGTGCCCGTCAAGGAACAACATCATGGATCGCCCCCCATGCCGGTTCACGATCCGGGAGGGGGCAACGGTTACTCTCCATTTGTCCGGATTCCGTTCATTTGGATTTTCAATGATAGCAACGCCGGCAAGGTGAACCGTCTCCACCGGGTGTTTCACATCGTCGCACCTGATGACGTGCCCCGGCTGGGATCGTCAGATGCTTAATTCATGGTTGTTCAACTCGATTCCAAAACTCTGCTGAGGCTGAACCGATTCACCTCCGCCGGGCGGTCCATCGCACGGCATTTTGCACGAGACGATTAAGGGCATCCGTGGATTCTGGATGCGGGCTGATGCACAGGACGCGGCCGTTGCCGTATTCACCGACGATGACAGCGGGGGTGTTGACCATGGTACCCTCCTGCGGCTTGTATTTGGACACCTCGCTTCGGAAATGTGACAGGGAACGAAAGTTGCCGAGCCCCTCCCTGCCCATCGGCGACATGATGGGCCCATTTTGGTAACGAACTTCAAAAACGCCCTCGAAGTCACCAAGGATTTTACGACCCTCATCGGTTAATTCCATCGTCACCGGCGCCGAGCCTCCCCGAAACCACATGCTCTTGCGGCCGATCCCCTGCACGTCAACTGTTTCACAGAAGGTCTTGTGGTTGCTGATGCCAAGCGACCAACTGTAATTCGATGCCGCGAGAAAAGCCCCCGCGCAAATACCCATGTACCCTCCCCCTGCCTCCACGAATTGCTTGACCACCTCCCGTCCCTCCTCCTCCAATGCAGCCGCCTGCTTGCTCCCGCTGCCTCCGGGGAAAATCACCATGTCAAACTGACTCAGAACACCATCGCGAATGTCCGCCACCCCGACTCGACGCATTAGTGATTTTGTTTTTGAAAACACCCTGTCCAGGTTGCGCGGACCTCTTTTACCCACGCCGCCGGCATCATAAACGGCAATGCGCAGTTCACTCGTATCGGCCGGGAGCAGGAGATGCGACGGCCCGTCGATCATGCCCAGTTGGCCAAGCAGCGTGTGCATCATCAACCGGTGTTGACGGGTGCGGGTGGACATCGGTTGATCCTTGCTGGTCGTCTCAAGGATCATGGAAACCGCCTGCAACCGCTCATGGGCGGCACGGGCCAAGCTGCCGTTGACCGGGTACCGCAGCCTCACAAGTTTTTTCTTCGGGTCAGAAATCTCCGCGTTCACCACCTGCAACATCCTCGGCACCACCGACTCGGCCGCTTCACCCTTCACATCGATGATGGAGGAACCTACCGACTCGGAGTTGATCTGGTGGAAATCAGTCCCTTCATGCAGGTCGATGAGCCAGTCCGGCCTCCTGAATTCAACAAACTCCCACAAGGCCGCCGCGAGCACACCCCTGGCCACAAGTTCCCCGTCGGTCATCGGGAAGTTTCGGTTCAAGTCATGCAACAACTTGGACTCACCCGGCAGATGCCTCGTCCCCGCATTCAACCCGGGGATGTTTGCCCTTGGGACAACAACGAGCCGTCCCTTTTTGATCGGCCAGTGCCGAACCTGTTCGGCAGCCCGTGC